>JAIBJL010000136.1 GCA_020029545.1 Gammaproteobacteria bacterium | reverse complement strand
TTTCATGCCGCGGGGTCTGCCGGCTGCGTTCCCGGCGCAGCTCGGCACTTCCTACATCCATGTAGGTCGGGCGCAGCACGATGGGTAACTGGTTACCGCTGACGGTGCGCATTCGCATGCGGCGGGCCAGGATCTGAAATTACGCTGCTAGCCTTACCGGTCCTCATTCTGCGGGTCAGCACCCCATGTCCCAAGCGATTCGAGTCCATCACCACGGCGGCCCCGAAGTTCTGCAATGGGAAGCGGTTGACGTCGGCAAACCCGGGACTGGTGAAGTGCACCTCCGGCACACCGCGATCGGCGTGAACTTTATCGATATCTATGAACGCACCGGGCTGTACCGGTCCGCGCTGCCGATGATTCCCGGTCGTGAAGCGGCCGGCGTGATCGAAGCGGTCGGGCCGGGGGTACGCAATTTCGCGGTCGGCAATCGTGTCGCTTATGTCGGCAACGGGCCGGGCGCCTATGCCGAACGTTGTATTGTGTCCGCGGAGCGGCTGCTGCGCCTGCCCGACGCGATCGACGATCGTACCGCGGCTGCGATGATGCTCAAGGGGCTGACCGCGCAGATACTGCTACGACAGACCTATCGGGTGCGAAAGAGCGATGTGCTGGTGATTCATGCAGCTGCCGGCGGGGGCGGCCTCATTCTTGTGCAATGGGCGAAGCTACTGGGCGCAACGGTGATCGCGATCGTGGGCGCGCCGGAGAAGCGCGACCTGGTCAACGACCACGGTGCCGATCATGTGCTGCTGCGGAGCGAGGACTGGGTGGCACAGGTGAAATCGATCACGCGCAATCGCGGTGCGCATGTCGTGTATGACTCGATAGGTCAGGACACGTTCATCCAATCGCTGGACGTGCTGCGCTCGCGTGGCCTGATGGTCACCTACGGCAATTCATCCGGACCCGTGCAGCCCTTCGCGCCGCTGGAACTGAGCAAGCGCGGCTCGTTGTTCCTTACCCGGCCTACCTTGTTTGACTACATTGCAACGCGCCCGGAACTACAGAGGGCGGCGCAGGAGCTGTTCGATCTGGTCGCACGCTCGGCGATCAAGATCCGGGTGGGCCAGACCTTTGCGCTGCGCGATGCCGCTGCCGCGCAGCGTGCGCTCGAGTCGCGGCAGACGACGGGGTCGACCGTACTGCTTCCGGATTGAAGCGTTAGCGACGCGGCGATCAAAGTTGCGTGATCGGCGCCCACTTCGGCTGCGTCGTCACTCGATCGCACCACGCGCGCACATGCGGGTAAGGCTCGAGATCGAAGCCACCTTCATGCGCCACATGCGTGTAGGCGAAAACGGCAATGTCGGCGAGCGAGTAGCGCTCGGCGACCAGGAACTGACGGTCCCGCAGCTCTTCTTCGAGAACGTCGAGCGCCGCATAACCGCTTTTTTTCTTGTCGATCAGCCTCTCGCCCAGTTCGGCGCGCGTCTTGCCGAGCGATAGCCAAAAGCGCACTGTGCCGATGTTGGGTTCGATGTGATACTGCTCGAAGCACATCCATTGCCACATGCGTGCGCGCTCGAAGGCATCCGTGGGAATCAGCGCCGAGCCCTCGGCCAGATACGCGATGATTGCGTGGCTTTCGGGGAGAAAGCCGCGTCCCGGGACGTCGAGTACCGGAATGCGGCCGTTCGGATTTTTCTTGAGAAACTCCGGCGTGCGGCTGGCACCGGTTTTGATGTCGACTTCGATCAGTTCATATGGCAGATCCAGATTCCTGAGCACCAGGCGGACCTTGTAACCGTTTCCGGATGGCAGGTAGTCGTAAAGCCGGTACATCACCACTCCCATGAAGTTGGAATCGCGGGACCGTACCAGTCACCGCATCATTTATAGCGAACAGCCAAATGCGCACGATGGGATGATCCCAGCGCGCTTCGAACATCCTGCCCGATGTCCAAAGAGGCAAGTCAGCTGTGATTGACGTAAGACGAACTCAACTCCGCAGCGTCGTTGCGCCACGAAGAATGGCGAGCGCACCACTGCGGACAACTTCCAGTACTTCGCCGAAGCTCCCCACTTCTGCAATGAACCGGTTGATCTGTGCTTCACTGTCCGTCAGTTCGACGGTAAAGCTTTCTGCAGCATCCGACAAGACCCGGCCGCCAGCCTTTTGCACGATGCCGTGCAGATTCGCCAGTTGCGTCTTTGGCGTGCGCACTTTGATGAGCAACAACTCGCGCTCCACGTGCTGATCGCCGGTCATGTCATCGACATTGACGACATCGATGAGCTTGAGCGATTGATTCACGATCTGCTGTACGACGGCGTCGGTGCCGCTGGTGACCAGCGTCAAACGCGAAACGGTCGGATCGTCCGTCGGTGCGACATTCAACGACTCGATATTGTAACCGCGCGTCGAGAACAGACTGGCGACGCGTGTCAGGGCTCCGACTTCGTTCTGCAACAGGATGGAGACGATATGACGCTTGTGCGAAGACATGCCCTTGGGTCCTGGGGGGAGAGTGAGTGTGGTACTGGGTGTTGTCGACGGGTTGGTCGCGGTAGTCATTCGCGGTAGTCATTCAGAGGGCATGCCGGGGGCACACCGGTTTCAAAAGGCGACAAAGCATACGAGATGCGCTAACGAAGCGCACAGCTTTGCGCGGCGCGGGAGCCTGAGGCAACCTGCCGGCATCGCCAGCCGGAAATGCCGGTGCCGGCCTGCGGTGCGCCCAAAATGGACGGTTGGGGGAGCTTGCTGCTAGGCTCTTGCACTGCATTGCGCAGGATGACGATTCGATTGCGCCCATGCCGGGCATCTTGCTCCACGGAAATCATCGTGAAAGATAACCACGCCGCACTTCAGGCGAGCGCCCATCCGCTTGCTGGCCAGTCCATGACGGGCGCGGAAATGATCGTCCGGGTATTCGCCGACGAAGGTGTCGATACGGTATTCGGTTACAGCGGCGGCGCGATCCTGCCGACCTATGACGCGATTTTTGTCTACAACCAGGAGTGCGCGCGCGCCGGCCGGGCCCAGATGCCCCTGATCGTACCGGCCAACGAGCAGGGCGCAGGGTTCATGGCGGCAGGCTATGCACGGGCCAGCGGCAAAGTGGGCGTGTGCGTGGTGACCTCGGGTCCGGGGGCGACCAACACGGTCACACCGGTGCGCGATTGCATGGCCGATTCGATTCCCATCGTCGTGGTCTGCGGGCAGGTTCCAACCGCCGCTATCGGCACCGATGCGTTTCAAGAAGCCCCGGTCGCCAGCATCATGGGTTCGGTTGCCAAACACATTTTTCTGGTGACCGATCCGGCCAAGCTTGAGTCGACCATGCGCACGGCGTTCGAGCTGGCGCGCACCGGCCGGCCGGGTCCGGTGGTCATCGATATTCCCAAGGATGTGCAGAACTGGCGCGGCGCATATCAAGGGACGGGACGCCTGCCGGTGGCGGGTTTTCGTCATCGGATGAATCGGCTGGTGCGCAACACGCTCAGCGATGAACACTGCGCAGAGTTCTTTCGCATGCTCGGCGATTCGCAGCGGCCGCTGATCTATGCGGGCGGCGGGACGATTCATTCCAATGCTGCGCAGCAGTTAAAGGAACTGGTAGAAGAATGGCAGATCCCGGTCGTGTCGACGCTGATGGGTCTGGGGGCGTTCGATACGCGTCACAAGTTGTCGATGAGCATGCTCGGCATGCACGGGGCGGCCTTCGCCAACTACGCCGTCGACGATTGTGATTTCCTGTTTGCACTGGGCGCACGCTTCGACGACCGCGTCGCCGGCAATCCACCGAAGTTCGCGCCGAACGCACGCCGCATCGCGCAGATCGACATCGATGCCTCCGAGATCAACAAGGTGAAGCCGGTGCATTGGCACCACGTTGGCTTGTTGCCGGACGCATTGCGTACCTTGCGCGCCTACGGCCGTCGCATCGGCTTTCGGAGCGACTGGTCGGCATGGCATGCGCATTGCTCCGGCCTGAAGCACAAGTACGCGATGAATTTCGACCGCAACAGCGCCTTGATTCAACCCTATGCGGTGATCGAAGCAATCAACAAGATCACCCAGGGCGAAGCCATCATTACGACTGGCGTCGGCCAGCATCAGATGTGGGCCGCGCAGTATTTCGACTTCGCCCGACCGCGCCTGTGGCTCACCTCAGGCAGCATGGGCACGATGGGATTCGGTCTGCCGGCCGCGATCGGTGCACAGTTCGCGAATCCCGGCCGGCTCGTCATCGACATCGATGGCGATTCCAGCATCCGCATGAACATCGGCGAACTCGAAACCGTGACGACGTATGACCTGCCGGTGAAGGTGATCGTGCTGAACAACAACGGCGACGGCATGGTGAAGCAATGGCAGAAGCTGTTCTTCAAGGGTCGCCTGTCGGCGAGCGATAAGTCGCTGCACACCAAGGACTTCGTCAAAGCGGCGCAGGCCGACGGCTATCGTTATGCCGTGCGTCTCGATCGCAAGGAAGACCTGCCGCGCGTCATCAGCGAATTCCTGGAGTTCAAAGGCGCCGCCTTCCTCGAAGTCGTCATCGATCCGGACGCCGGCGTGTATCCGATGGTAGGGCCCGGTCAGGCCTACGACGAAATGATCACCGGCGACTGGATTGCCTCACGCCACAAGACCGAGATCAGAACGCCGGATGCGTCGGAAATGTTTTAGAGAAGGCCTAAAAGGGCCTGGGCCATGGGGCCACGGTCGGATGGAGCCCCAGCTCTTTGGCTTTTCATGCCCACGCCCCGAGCCCCACGCCCTATGAAATATCTCCACACCATGGTCCGTGTTCGCGATCTGGATGCCTCGTTGCGTTTCTATTGCGATGCCCTGGGTTTGCTTGAGGTGCGCCGCTCGGAACACGAGAAGGGTCGCTTCACATTGGTGTTTCTCGCAGCGCCGGGTAATGAGGAAGCGCAGGTCGAGCTGACGTACAACTGGGAACCCGAGAACTACGGCATCGGTCGCGCGTTCGGGCACTTGGCGTACGAAGTCGATGACATCTACGCAGCGTGTGAGCGACTGCGTAAGCATGGTGTCACGATCAATCGTCCGCCGCGCGATGGGCGCATGGCATTCGTCCGCTCGCCGGATAATATTTCGGTGGAACTGCTGCAGTCGGGTGCCGCCAAGGCGCCGGCCGAGCCTTGGGCTTCGATGCCGAATGTTGGCGAGTGGTGAAGGGCAGGACGGGATTCGGTTCGGAAGAACCAGGAGGGTGGGGGCGTCTTGACCGAAGGGTGCTTACTTAACAGCGAGCGCCACAATTGCCCCCGATAGGGCCTGGGGCGCGGGGCCTGGGTAGGAGAGCCGAACTCCACGCGCCAACGTGTACGCGATCCGTTCCTGCCCAGGCCCCGCGTCGCAGGCCCTTGCGCCAAGTCAGCAGAGCCAAGTCAGCAGATTTGAGTCGAGTCGCGGGAGCCTCTTAACTCTATTCTGGCCGTCGCCTGTCGCCCGTAGCCCGTAGCCCGTAGCCCGTCGACACACCCGCAGGGTCAAAAGATCTCGAACAGCCCGGCACCACCCATGCCCCCGCCGATACACATCGTCACGATGCCGTACTTGGCACCGCGACGTTTGCCTTCGATCAGCACGTGACCGGTCATGCGCGCGCCGGACATGCCGTAGGGATGGCCGATCGAAATCGCGCCGCCGGAGACATTGAGCTTGTCATCGGGAATGCCGAGCTTGTCGCGGCAGTACAGCACCTGGCTCGCGAAGGCTTCATTGAGTTCCCAGATGCCGATGTCGTCCATTTTCAGGCCATGCACTTTGAGCAGCTTGGGCACGGCGAACACCGGTCCGATGCCCATTTCTTCCGGACCACAGCCAGCGACCATCATGCCGCGATAGGCGCCCAGCGGCGTAAGGCCGCGCTTCGCTGCTTCCTTCGCTTCCATCAACACCACAGCTGCGGCGCCGTCGGACAGCTGCGAAGCATTGCCTGCCGTGATGAAGCGGCCTTCCTTGCTGCGTTGCCCGTTCTTGAAGACAGGCTGCAACTTCTGCAGGTCTTCCAGCGTCGTCGACGGACGATTGCCTTCATCGAGCTTGAGCGTCACTTCCTTTTCGGAAGTTGCACCCGTGGCCTTGTCGGTCACCGTCATGACGGCGGTCATCGGCACAATTTCTGCGTTAAAGCGACCTTCCGCCTGGGCTTTCGCTGTGCGCTGCTGCGATTGCAGCGAGTAAGCGTCCTGCGCTTCGCGACTCACGCCGTATTTCTCCGCCACAATTTCCGCAGTCTCGAGCATGCTCATGTAGATCTGTGGCATGTTCTTGACCAGCCAGGGATCGGTCGCACGAAACACATTGAATTTGTCGTTTTGCACCAGCGAGATCGATTCGACGCCGCCGCCGATCGCGATCTGCATGCCGTCAGTGATGATCTGCTTCGCGGCCGTGGCGATCGCCATCAGGCCCGAAGCGCACTGACGATCCATCGTCTGGCCGGCCACCGTGATCGGCAAACCGGCCCGCAACAAGGATTGGCGCGCGGTGTTGCCTCCGGTCGTCCCCTGCTGCATGGCGCAGCCGATCACGACGTCCTCGACCTCGCCCGGATCGATGCCCGCTCGCTTCACCGCGTGAGTAATGGCGTGCGCGGTCAGTTCCTGGGCCTGAGTGTTGTTGAAGGCACCTCGATACGCTTTGCCGATCGGTGTGCGGGCGGTCGATACGATAACTGCTTCACGCATGACGAACCTCGATGAATGTCGATGTCGATCCCGCCCCGCGCTTCATCGCAGGGCGAACTGCAACTCGTTGATGAAATGGAAAAGGTGTACTTTAGCGGAGTTGAATCAACCTGCCGCATCCTGAAGACGCTTGCCCTCGGCGGCGAGCTTTTCGAGCAGCGGCGAAATCGTGAAGTTGCTGCCCAGCTTCGGGCCGTAGGCCTTGAGCTTCGCCACGACGTGCTTCAGGCCGATCGTGTCGCCGTAGAACATGGGGCCACCGCGGTAGACCGGCCAGCCATAGCCATTGATCCACACGATATCGATGTCGGAAGCGCGAATTGCAATCTTCTCTTCAAGAATCCTCGCGCCCTCGTTGATCTGTACGTAGACGCAGCGCTCCAAAATTTCCTGGTCGGAAAGCTGTCGCTGCGGCAGGCCGGATTTCGCGGCAAAGTCACGGATGATTTTTTCCGTCACCGGCGAGGGGCTGGGATGACGCTGCTCGTCGTAATCGTAGTAGCCGGCACCCGTCTTCTGCCCGCGGCGATCGGCTTCGCACAGCACCTCGCGAATCGTGGCGCTGGCCGACCGCTCCTTGACCCAGCCCAGGTCCAGGCCAGCGAGATCGGCCATGGCGAATTGCCCCATCGGCAGGCCGAAATCATACAGCACCTTGTCGATTTGCCACGGCATGGCGCCTTCCAGGAGCATGGCATCGGCCTGCAGCGTGCGAGCATGCAAAATGCGATTGCCGACAAAGCCGGGGCACACGCCGACCAGGGCGGCAATCTTGCCGATCTTTTTGGCCAGCTGCATGGCAGTGGCGATGACCGGCTTCGAACTGTGCCGGGTGCGCACGACTTCGAGCAGGCGCATCACGTTGGCCGGCGAGAAGAAGTGCAGGCCGATGACGGACTCAGGTCGCTTGACGACGCTGGCGATGTCGTTGATGTCGAGTGCCGAGGTATTGGTCGCGAGGATGGCGCCCTGCTTGACGATCTTGTCGAGTTTGGCGAACACGCCCTGTTTCACATCCATGTTCTCGAAGATCGCTTCGATCACCAGATCGCAATCGGCGAGCCGCTCCAGCTCCAGCGTGCCGGTGAGCAGCGACATGCGCTTGTCCACATCGGCCATCGTGAGCTTGCCGCTCTTGGTGCTGCGCTCATAGTTTTTGCGCACCACGCCAAGACCGCGATCCAGCGCATCCTGCCTGGTCTCCACGATCGTGACCGGTATGCCGACGTTTACGAAGTTCATCGCGATGCCGCCGCCCATCGTGCCGGCGCCGACGATGCCGACTTTTTTGATCGGAATGATCGGTGTGTCGTCCGGCACATCCGGAATCTTCCACACCTGGCGTTCGGCAAAGAACACGTAGCGTTGCGCAGCCGACTGCGTTCCCTGCATCAGCTCCTTGAATAGCTGTTGTTCGACTTGCAGCCCTTCAGCGAAGGGTTGGTTGACCGCGGCTTCGATGCTGCGGATATTGTACTCAGGCGCCAGGAAGCCGCGGAACTTGCGGGCATTCGCTTTGCGGAAGTCGGCAAAGATTTCCGGCTTGCCACGGGCTGCAGCGACCTTGTCGTTCATGTCGCGCACTCTGCGTAGCGGACGGTTCCGCGCGATCTTTCTGGCGAATTCGATGGCGCTGTTGCGCAGTTCGCCTTCGGGAATCAGCTCATCGATCAGACCGCTGGCAAGGGCGGTCCTGGCATCGATCGGTTTGCCGGAGGTCACCATGTCGAGTGCTTGCTCGGGCCCGACGAGTCGCGGCAGCCGCTGGGTGCCCCCGGCCCCCGGCAACAGACCGAGATTCACTTCGGGAAGACCGCATTTCGCGGAGGGCACCGCAATTCGATAGCTGCATGCCATGGCAACTTCGAGGCCGCCGCCAAGCGCTGTGCCATGAATGGCAGCGACGACCGGCTTGGGGGAGCCTTCGATCGCATCGATCATTTCGGGGAAGCTCGGTGAGAGCGGTCCCTGGGTAAACTCGGTAATGTCGGCGCCGGCAAAGAATGTCTTGCCCTCGCAGATCAGCACGATGGCTTGGACCGCGGTGTCTGCAACAGCCTGCTGTATCCCTTTGTGAATGCCATCGCGCACCTGCTGCGACAACGCGTTCACCGGCGGCGAATTGAGAGTCAGGATGCCGATATCGCCTTCGACGGCGAGCGTGGCCACGGCATTGATAGCCCCCATCAGTGCGTCTCCCCCTTGCAGTTGAACATTCCCGCGGCTCGCGGCGTCGCTGCCGATGGCGCAACGGGAGTTGGAACGATCGGTGTGCCGGACGGGGCGGCATTATAAGCGCATGGTGTCGGATTGAAACCCGACCTACCACAGATTGAGGAGCTTAAGTTATGGGTATCGTGCCTAGCAGCCTGTCGGCTGCTAGGGCTTGCAGATAGCCTGCCAGATCGCCCGGATCGAACACGCGCGCGTCGAAGAAGCCATCCGGGCCGTAGTCGAGCGCGCCTTGTGAAGATTGCATGGCGTGACGCTGGACGGGCGTACCTTCGATCTTGGTATCGACCGCGGGCACATCGACCTGGAGCGGCGCCAATGCCAGGCGATACAAATCCGGTCGCCAGGTACCACGCACGGCTGCGACGTCGCGTTCGCTGAACTCGATCTGCTGCCAGCGAACCATCTGCGAATAGAACCACAGCGCATGGCTGGTCCAGGGAAAGGTCGCCGTCTGGCGTGCGAGTATGTAGAAGTCTGCCACGTGTTGCGGCGGTTCGTCGGGCACCAGCGACAACTGATTCGTCAGGCCGCGTCGCAGCGTGGCCGCGGGCGCACCGACGAAACGCGGCTCGGCGAGCAGGCTCGCCAGTTCATCATGATGCTCGGCATGCTCACACCATTGCGAGGCGCGATACACGGCACGGATCACGGCGGCCATTCGGTCCGGATGGCGTTGCGCCCATTCGAGCTTGCAGCCCAGCACTTTCTCGGGACTCAGGCGCCACACCGCCGTGGTCGCGGCAACGATGCTGCCTGCGCCTGCCGATACCGCAAGACTGTTCCAGGGTTCGCCGACACAGAAGCCATCGATCTGTCCTTCGCGCAAGGCATCGACCAGCAGCGGCGGCGGTAATACCAACAGGCGCACGTCCCGATCCGGATCGATGCCGCAGGCCGACAGCCAGTAGCGCAGCTCGTAGTTGTGGCAGGAAAAGGGATACACCATCGCCAACGTCAACGGCGCCTTGCCGGCGCGCTCGCGAGCGGTAACGACAGTGCGCAACGCGTTGCCCTGAGTGCGTGGATCGGCACCGCTGGTCGCGCCATGCTGCTGCATCTGTTCCCACAATGCCGTCGAAACGGTGATCGCATTGCCGCCCAGCCCCAGCGACAACGGTGCAATCATCGGTACGCGCAAATGTCCGATACCCAGCGTCGAGGCGACTGCCATCGGGCCGAGCATATGCGCGGCGTCGAAATGACCGACGACGATGCGATCGCGAATGCTGGCCCAGGACGTCTCGCGTATCAATCGCAGATCGATGCCTTCCTCGGCTGCGAAGCCTTTCTCCGCAGCGACGATCAGCGGCGCGCAGTCCAGCAAGGGGATGAAACCTACGACGACGGTGCGCGTACTCATTTCAGCAGCCTCGCTGCGGTCACGACGCTTTGTGCAACATCGACCACGCGGCGGTTCTCGTTCATGGCTGCTTTGCGCAGCACCGAGTACGCCGCTTCCTCGGACAAGCCACGTTCTTTCATCAATATTCCCTTGGCGCGTTCGACCAGTTTGCGCTCGTCCAGCGCGGCACGCGCCTTGTCGAGCTCATCGCGCAATTTGCTGAAGGCGTTGTAACGAATGACCGCCATGTCGAGAATGGATTTGACGCGCTCCTTGCGCAGTCCGTCTACGACATAAGCACCGACACCGGCATCCACCGCCGCGATGATCATGTCGGTATCGGACCGATCCACGAACATGGCGATCGGCCGTCGCACGCTGCGTGATACCTGAAACATCTGCTCGAGCACGTCGCGATTGGGATTCTCCAGGTCGATGAAGATCACATCGGGATCGATTTCCAGAATACGCCGCATCAGATTCTGCATATCGCGCACCACGGTCACTTTCGTATAGCCGGCTTCGCGCAGGCCATCTTCGAGCACGGATGCGCGCATCACGTTCTGATCGACGATCAGGATGCGCAATGACAGTTCGCTGAGGGGCTTTTCTTCTGACATCAATCAACGGAAGCTGCAACGCTCGTGCCAGAGCGCAGAGCCACGCCGCGCCATCATAGTGCGCGGTCCACTGCACGAACATC
>JAIBJL010000446.1 GCA_020029545.1 Gammaproteobacteria bacterium | reverse complement strand
GTCACGAGGGTCGTGGAGCCGAGCAAAAAGTGTGATTTTTGCTCGGCTCTCGCCGCGTTCGCCGCGAGGTACATCTGCTGCACATGGATGTGCGAATGCCGTGGGCGCAGGAAGCGCTGGAACGGCCATGTACCCGGGTGGCACTCGGTGAGAAACGTTTCATGCTTCGGGGTCGGCGGCACGCCGATGGACAACTAAACACAGCAATGCAGCATCCATGTTCGAACTCGGTAGCAAAGTTCTCTGCGCGTACCTGCTCGGCTCGCTGATCGGCAGTCTGATCGTCGGGCAGCTGCGTGGTGGCGTCGACATTCGCAAGCTGGGCAGCGGCAATGCCGGTGGCACGAATGCGCTGCGTACTCAGGGTCCGTGGTTTGCTGCGGCCGTCATGCTGATCGATATCGGCAAAGGCTGGATAGCTGCCGTGCTGATCCCGTCGTTCCAGGCCTCCTGGTTGCAGCCGGAGCCACTGATCGATCGCGACTGGCTGATGGCGGTCTGTGCCGCTGCAGCCGTGATCGGACATGTCTACCCGATCTGGTATGGCTTTCGCGGTGGCAAAGGTGCGGCGACACTGGCCGGTGTCGTGATCGGCCTGATTCCGAGTGCCTTGCCTGCCGTGTTACTCGTGTGGCTGGTCACGGTCATGCTCAGTGGTTTCGTCGGGCTGGCGACGATTCTGGCGGTGATCTCGTTCTCCGTTTATCTGCTGATCCGGCCCGAGCCACCGGTGGCCTTGCTCAGTTTCGGTGTCGTCATGGCGTTGTTCACGATTTATACGCATCGAGCCAACATCACCCGCATGCGTGAGGGGAGCGAGCACCGCGTGCAGCGCCTGTGGCTGCTGCGCCCTCGCTCACGATCATGAAGTCGGCACAGTCCATCGCCCAGGCGCGACGCGAGCGATTGCTGGCGCTGCTGTCGGACGGCGAGTTCCATTCCGGAGAGCGACTGGCAAAGCGCCTGAAAATCTCACGCGGAGGCATCTGGAAGCTGATCGGTTCATTGCGCGAGCTGGGCATCGATATTCAATCGGTGCCGCGCCAGGGTTATCGCCTGCCCATGGCAGTCGATCTGCTGGATGCGCAAGAAATCGTGCAGGCACTGGCCCCCGATACGCGAGCGACGATCGATGCGCCAGAAGTGTTTCTTAGCATCGATTCAACGAATAGCCATGTAAGCAACCATCCCATCGATACGCCGGGTCGCGGCAGCGCCTGTCTTGCGGAATTGCAAAGTGCCGGTCGCGGCCGGCGCGGGCGTCACTGGATGGCACCGTTCGGCAGCGGGATCTGTCTGTCGATTGGCTGGCAGTTTGCCGAAGTGCCGCCGACATTTTCGGCGCTCAGCCTGGCAGTGGGTGTGGCGATTGTCGATGCATTGCGACGCTTCGATGCCCAAGTCAATCTCAAATGGCCCAACGACCTGATCTGGCAGCAACGCAAACTGGGCGGCGTGTTGATCGAAATGCGCGGTGAGTCATCCGGACCGGCTCACGTCGTCATCGGCATCGGCCTCAATATACGCATGCCGGCCGCCGCGCGTCTGACGCTCGCCGGTCAACAGTCGGCGCTGATCGCCGATGTGCGTGAGATCCTGGGCGAGCGAACGCCGACGCGGAATCAGCTGGCCGGGGCGTTGATCGATTCGGTCGTTACCATGCTGCAGACATTTTCGACGCAGGGATTCGAACCTTTCATCGACACCTGGCGTCAGCTCGATGCGCTGGCAGACGCGCCCGTCAAAGTGATCAACGGGATGGCGACCACTCTCGGGACGGCACGCGGCGTCGATCGCGACGGGAGTCTGCTGGTGGAAGTCAGTGGCACGCTGCAACGCTTTGTGTCAGGCGAAGTCAGCCTGCGCCCGGCGCGCTGAGCACGCAACAGCGCATGGACCTGCTCATCGACATCGGCAACACGCGAATCAAGTGGGCCACATTGACGCCACGGGGGCTGGGTCCGCAGTCTGCTGCGGCACATGCCGACTGGAGTCCGCAGCAATTGAGCGATGACGTGCTGCGCTCCGATATCGCGCCGGCACGCGTGTTGGTGTCGAACGTGGGCGGCGCAAGAATGGCCGATCTGTTGCAGGAAGCATTGCAAGCGCGCTGGCGATTGTCCCCGGTCTTCATCGCGACTGCGCCGCAGGCATGCGGGGTACGCAATGGATATGCCGATCATCGGAAGCTGGGTGTCGATCGCTGGATGGGCGTCATCGCGGCACACGCGATGGAGGCGCGCGCTGCGTGCGTAGTCAGTGTGGGCACGGCGACGACGATCGATGGCGTCACTGCCGATGGAACTCATCTGGGCGGTGTCATCGCGCCCGGACCCGATCTCATGGTCAGCAGCCTGATGCGCCATACCAGCGACATCATGCGGCACGCCCGACAGGGCGAAGTGGCCAACGAATTGTTTGCCGACAACACGCTGGGTGCGGTGAGCCAAGGGACGAGATGTGCTACTGCGGCGCTGATCGAGCGGGCCATTGAATCGATGCGGCTCAAGTTGCACGTCGCGCCCGCACTGTTCCTTACGGGAGGTGCGGCAGCGGGCCTGGAGCAACTCATCGGGACGCCCTGCATGGTGGTCCCCGATCTGGTACTGCGCGGATTGGCTGTGATCGCCAGCGCAGACCCACCAGCGTAGACCCCACTAGACCCCACCTTAGACATAGGGTCGCCTGACGAAGCCTCATCGAGCTGCTGACGACGCGGAGCGGTCGACGGAAAGCCGCTATCGGTGCATCGTGTATCATCAGGCCAGCACCCTCGGGCAAACACCAGGAACTTAAGCGGATGCGCTACGACAGGATCATCGCTGCGATACTTGCGCTGGCAGGTGCGAACCCGGCTGGCGCGGCAGATGTTGCCGCCGGTCGCGCTGCTGCTGCGAAATGCGTTGCCTGTCATGAAGCCGACGATTGGGACGGCGAAAGTGCGGCATCGTTGCAGAGCCTCATCGCCGACATCATCGCCGGCAAGGTCAAGCACAAGCAGAAGATCGAACTGTCCTCAGCAGACGTCGCCAACATCGCGGCGTATTGGGCACAGGGCAAGAAATAGACAGGATCGGCCCATCATGCGCTCTGTGTGTCTGCTGTTGTTACTGGCAAACGCCCTGTATCTGGGATGGTCGCAACTGATCGATGTGCGGTCGAGCGATCTGCAGCGCAAGCCTGTCGTAGCCAATCCGCCACCGCGAATCGTGCTCGCCCGTGAAGCGGCCGTACTGCCGCCGACAGACACCGCAGAGCAGCCTGCCGCACCCGCAGTGACGGAGCCTGCGGTTGCGCCTGCGACGCCACCGCCAGCCACACCTCGAGAATCACCGCGCGGATCGAGCATGTGCACCAGTGTTGGCCCGTTTGCATCGGTCAGCGATGCAACGACCGCTGAAGCGGCCCTGCGTGCCGCGGGATTCGAGCCGCGCCAACGCGCGGTACAAGGCGAGCTGTGGGCCGGTTATTGGGTCAGCGTGCAGAATTTCGCCACTCGGGAGGCGGCGGAACAGGCGATGAAATCGCTGACCGACAAAGGCATGACGGATGTGTACGTATTGCCAGGCGCGGACATTGGCAATGTCGTCTCGCTGGGCGTGTTCTCCGAGCGCCAGCGTGCCGAACGTCGTGCTGACGAAGCCCGCGCCATCGGTCTCAACCCGCAGATCGATGACCGCAAGCGCAGTGGTACTGCTTACTGGGTCGACGTCGATCAGCCGGCACCCGTCCAGCCGGTGGATACCAGTATCTTCACCAGCGACCCCGGCAAAATCATGCGCCTGGAGCTGCGCGATTGCCCTGCCACAACGGTGGAATGACAGGACGCATTGGCGTTACACTGCCGCCCCTCAAGCACTCGCTTCTCCATGCCGGCTTAGCACAGTTGGTAGTGCACCTGATTTGTAATCAGGGGGTCGGGGGTTCGAATCCCTCAGCCGGCACCATAATTTCGGAGCTTGATAGCTGGGCCGAGTTTA
>JAIBJL010000445.1 GCA_020029545.1 Gammaproteobacteria bacterium | reverse complement strand
GGCACCACGTCACCGACCTGGGGCGCCGTGCGTTACTACGGCGCAGTCAACGGGATCGCACTACGTGGGCACGCATGGCCAGACTCGCCGCGGACTTCCTGCCTGCTGCGCGCATCCTTCATCCGTGGCCCCAAGACCGCTTCGCCGTCACACACCCAAGGTGGGAGCCCGGTGCGTTATGTGGTGTTCGCTCGTATGTGGTGCCGCTAGCAAAGGCGCATAAGTTTCATCGGGTTGCCTCGAACGAAGACCACATAAGATTTGGCACCCGAGTAGGGTCGGATCTCCGTAGGGCAACCGGGAGACCCGATCATGTTCGATTCCCTGTATCACTATCCATCTGTCCTGGCGCGTCACCGCGAAGGTCCGTCGGCAGAAGACCGAGACCGGTTTCTGGCCCACTGCGCTGACTACGGTGCGGCCCAGACGACGCTGTTGCGCTTGGCACCTGAGCTTCTGCTCATAGCGCGGCGAATCGATGTGAGTGGCGCCCGCATGGTTCGGCTTGAGGAAGTCAAGGCCGCGGCCGATCGTTGGGTTGGTTATCAGCGCCGTCATCACCGAATCCGCAGTGCGAGGTTCTCGCGAGAGCGCTTCGTTCAGGTCGCTACACACTGGCTACGCTTCCTTGGCCGGCTACAGGAACCGGAACAGGCGCCGCAGGCATTTGCGGAACTGTCGGTCGAATGGGCCAGGCATCTGCGTGAGGAGCGCGGCTTGTCCGCGCACACGATCCACAATCAATGCTGGCACGTTCAGGCGTTTCTGAACTGGCTCAGCGAGCAGGGCGGCGGCCTTGCCGAACTGCGCCTCGAACAGGTCGACGCCTTTCTCGCGCTCAAGCGCGAACGGGGCTGGTGCCGGGTATCGATGGCCTCCGCGGCGAGCGCCCTACGCAGTTTCTTCCGTTACGCCGGTAAGCAGGGCTGGTGCTCGGTGCGTCTGGCCGCCGGCATCGAGGGTCCACGTCTGTTCAGCCACGAGGCATTGCCCGTCGGGCCGAAATGGGAAGACGTACAGCGGCTCATCGCCAGCACCGACACGAATGATCACCAAGACATCCGCGATCGCGCCATCCTGCTGCTTCTCGCGGTGTATGGACTGCGCAGCGGGGAGATCGTCGCCTTGACGCTGGACGACGTGGTCTGGGAGCAGAACGTCCTTCACGTCAGTCGCCCGAAGCAACGACGCAAGCAGGATTATCCACTCGCCGCCGAGGTCGGCGAGGCCATTCTGCGATACCTGGAACAGGTACGCCCACGCATCCGTTCGCGCTGCCTGTTTCTGACCATGAAGGCCCCATTCCGCCCGCTGGTCGCCACGAGCCTGCATTACCTGGTCAGTAGCCGACTGAAGGCGCTGGACATCTGTTGCCCGCGGCGCGGGCCGCATGCCCTGCGCCATGCCTGCGCGACGCAGTTGGTCGCCGAGGGACTTTCCCTCAAACAGATCGGTGACCATCTGGGTCATCGTAGCGCCTATGCCACGCGCACCTACGCCAAGGTCGATCTCACCGGCCTGAGGCAAGTCGCGGATTTTGCGCTGGGAGACCTGCTATGAAACTGTCACAAGCGGTCGGCGCGTACGTGGCCTACAAACAATCCCTGGGGATGCGCTTTGCCACCGAGGCGCGGACCTTGAAGTCGTTCTATCGAAGCCTCGGCGACGTGGAGGTGAATCAGGTCGAACCCGCTCGGGTCTGTGCCTACCTGGCCGGCGCGGGTCCCGTGACGCGTTTCTGGCACCGCAAGCTTAGCGCGCTGCGGGGGTTCTATCGCTTTGCCCTTGCCCGGGGCTATGCCACCGGTTCGCCGCTGCCCTCCACCGTGCCTGAGCCACCCCCGGCCTTCGTGCCCTACATCTACTCTCGCGACGAGATCAAGCGGTTACTGGAAGCGACGGCCGATCGCGAGCGCTGCAACCTCTCGTCGCTCACCTGTCGTACGCTGTTGCTGCTGCTCTACGGCACCGGCTTACGCATCAGCGAGGCCGTCGGTCTGGATTTGGCCGATGTGGATCTGGAAGCCGGCATTCTTTGCGTCCGGGAGAGCAAGTTCTACAAGACACGACTGGTGCCGACGGGGCCAGATCTGACGCGAGTCCTGGCTCAGTATGCCGCCGAACGCGGTACGCGCGCGCCGAATACCCCCGATGCTCCCTTCCTGCTGACGCAGCGCGGGCAGCGCCTGTCACGCGCCGGCGCGGAGTATGCCTTCAAGCAATTGCGCGAGCGCGCCCAGGTGCGCCGCGACGACAACGCCCGTTATCAGCCGCGCCTTCATGACATGAGGCATGCCTTTGCCCTTGCCCGTGTGATCTCCTGGTATCGCCAAGGCGCTGACGTGCAGCGCTTGCTGCCGCAGTTGGCCACCTACCTCGGTCATGTGCATATCGCCGCCACCCAGCATTATTTGATCATGACCCCGGAGTTGCTCCGAGAGGCCAGCCTGCGCTTCGAACGCTATGCCCGGGGAGGTGCGCGCCATGGGTGAGACCACACTTCTCGGAACCTGGGTGCGACGCTTCCTGCTCGAACACCTGATCGGTGAGCGCAACCTCGCCCGCAATACCCAGCGCAGCTACCGCGATACGCTGTGCCAGCTCATTCCCTTCGTCTCCAGCCAGCTGCATAAGCCCGTGGACCGGCTGGCGATGCTCGATGTGTCGGCCCAGATCGTCCGCGAATTCCTCTCTTGGGTCGAAACCTCGCGCGGCTGCGGTATTGCGACCCGCAACCAGCGGCTGGCTGCGATCCACGCACTGGCCCGTTTCGTCGGCGAACACAGCCCCGAGCACATCGAGTGGTGCACGCAGGTACGCTGCATCCCCTACAAGAAGACCACCCATGCTGTCGTAGCGTACCTGGACCTGCCGGAGGTCGATGCACTGCTCGCCAGCCCAGATCAGCGCACAGCCCTGGGTCGCCGGGACTACGCCCTGCTACTGTTTCTGTACAACTCAGGCGCACGCGCCGACGAGGCGGCCCAGCTGACCATCAGCGATGTCGATTTCCCGTCCAGCAGTGTCAGCATCCTTGGCAAAGGGAGCAAACGGCGCCAATGCCCGCTCTGGCCCGATACCATCCTGGAGTTGCAGAGGCTTGCCGGCACACGTCAGCCCCAAGAGCGCGTGTTCCTCAATCGCTGCGGGCAACCGCTGACGCGCTTCGGTATCCACGCGATTGTCGAGCGTCATGCGCTTAAGACCCAAGTCGCCATACCCTCGCTTAAAGCAAAACGCGTCAGTCCACACAGCCTTCGGCATTCGACGGCGACTCACCTGCTGCGTGCGGGTGCCGACATCAACACGGTACGCGCCTGGCTTGGACACGCCAGTCTGGACACGACCAACGTCTATGCCGAAACCGATCTCGAGACAAAGGCCCAGGCCTTGGCGAAATGCGACATCACTTCCGGCCACAAGACCACCCGGCGGTGGGCCAACGACCCGGAACTGATGGCGTTTCTGCGGTCCTTGTAGCCAAGAATTTATGTGGTGCCCGGCTGACCCGTTTCAGAGTCATTCTCGGCTGGGCGCCACATACGAGCGAACACCACATAACGCATTCGGCTCTCGGACAAGCACTCATGCTTTCGCCCACGGAAGGTTGTGGGTTCGCTTCGGCAAATTGACCAGTCCCAACTGCTCATACAGGTACTGGTTGGGGTAGCGTGTCGTCCCCGTGCTTCGAACCTTGTGCTGGCTACACAACCACCGGCGTAGCCGTTTCGTGACGTGGTCATTGATCGTCCGATACGCAGGGCTGACCGGGCCTAAGCTGAAGTAGTTGGCCCAGCCCACCAGCTTGCGATTCAGTCGTCCCACGACATCCTCGGCATTCAACAACAGCCTGCTGTGGTCGGTCTCCCGGCTGATACGCTCCACCATCCGCCGGATGCTCTTCTTCGAGGGCCGGGTACCCAGATAGGCGCGCCCGGTCTGTCTTGAATAGCAGCGTCCGAAGGTATAGCCGAGAAAGTCAAACCGC
>JAIBJL010000444.1 GCA_020029545.1 Gammaproteobacteria bacterium | reverse complement strand
CAGCTCCACAAGGATAGCTGAGCGGTTACGGCAGTTGCTGACGCACGCGCTCCGGGAGCGTCGCTTCCTGACTGATGGCGAGCAGTCGATCGATATCGAGCGTCGTCGCGAGCGTCTCACCAATCCGGTCAAGTGCCTGGTCGACTGCTTCACGATGATTGTGACCGGCACTGGTGGTACCGATTGATCCAAGCAACGCCTGGCGCGCTTCGGTGTGTTGCAGCAGCCCGTGCACGTAGCACCCGGCCACACGACCGTTTGCAGTGATCGCGCCATCGTTGCTGCCATCGTTGAAGCGCAGATACGGATGTCGGCTGTCCGGTCCAGTCGTGATTCCCAGATGCATTTCATAGCCGCTGAACGCTGCGGCACTGTCATGGAGGTGGCCGGTGACCGCGCGCAACACCTTCTTCGTGGTGAGCACGGTGTCCAACTCGAGCAGACCGAGTCCCTGCAGCGTTCGTGGTGTGCCTTCGATACCTTGCGGGTCGGCGATCGTGCGTCCGAGCATCTGGTAGCCGCCGCAAATGCCGAGCACGCGACCCCCGCGGCGCACGTGCGCTGCGATGTCGATGTGCCAGCCCTGATCGTATAGAAACTGCAGATCTGAAATCGTGGCCTTGCTGCCGGGGATGATCAGCAACCGCAGGTCCGCAGGTAGCGGCTGGCCCGGTTGAATGTAGTCAACGGCAAGGTTCGGCTCGTGCTGCAACGGATCGAAGTCGTCGAAGTTTGCGATATGCGGCAGTCGCAGGATGCCGATGCGCACCGATCCGTCGTGACGAATTGCTGTCGTATCCAGGCTTGCTGCGTCCTCGGCGGGCAGCCATGCTGCCGCGGGCAACCAAGGCACCACGCCGAGGCTGGGCCAGCCGGTGTAACGTTCGATCGTCGTGAGGCCGTCCGCGAACAGTCGTGCATCGCCGCGGAACTTGTTGATCACGAAGCCGCGAATGCGTTCGCGATCTGCCGCATCGAGCACTGCATGCGCTCCCACCAGTGCCGCGATGGCGTGACCGCGTTCGATGTCGGCCGCCAACACGACAGGCACGCCGGTCGCCTGGGCGAATCCCATGTTGGCGATGTCATGGGCGCGCAGGTTGGTTTCGGCGGGACTGCCGGCGCCTTCGACGAGCACCAGGTCTGCGGTTCGCTGCAGTGAGCGAAAGCTTTCCACGGCAATGCCGAGCAGATGCTCACGCGGTTCGCGATACGCCGCTGCGCCGAGCCTGCCGATGCGTTGGCCACGCACGATGAGTTGCGAGACACCGTCGCTCTCTGGTTTCAGGAGCACCGGATTCATGTCGACGGTTGCAGGCGTTCGGCATGCCTGCGCCTGCAATGCCTGCGCGCGTCCGATCTCGCCGCCGTCCTGGGTTACCGCCGCATTGTTCGACATGTTCTGCGGCTTGAACGGACGCACGATCATGCCGCGATTCGTGAACAGGCGGCACAGGCCGGCGACCAGCAGCGACTTGCCGACATCCGAACCGCAGCCCTGGATCATCAATGCAGCCATCAATTGCCCGCGAGTGTCATGCCTGCCGCCGCCAGCAACCCGATCAGCCACAGCAGTCCGCAGGCACGCGTGTAGATAGACAGTGCTTTGGCCAGATCATTCGCACTGGCGTGCGGTCCATCGCCGAATGCCGGACGTTCGTAGAGCACGCCGTCGTACGCCGCTGCACCGCCGATGCGAATGCTCAGTGCACCCGCCATGGCAGCTTCTGGCCAGCCGGCGTTCGGCGAGGCGTGTTTGACTGCGTCGCGACGCATGACGGCGAGCCCGCCGCCGCCTGCAATCACCAGCAGCATGCCGGCAAGGCGCGCAGGTAACAGGTTGACGAGATCATCGATGCGGGCCGCTGCCCAGCCATAAGTTCGCCACCGCGGTTCCTTGTGTCCGATCAGACTGTCGGCGGTGTTGATGGCCTTGTACGCGAACAGGCCGGGCAGGCCACCGACACCTAGCCAGAATGCCGGCGCAACGACGCCATCGTTGAAACTCTCGGCCAGGCTTTCGATGGCGGCGGCGGCCACACCGGACGCATTCAACGTCTGCGTGTCGCGTCCGACGATGCGCGCGACTGCGCTTCGTGCAGTCGACACATCGCCGGCGAGCAGCGGTCGTAACACATCGTGAACATGCGAATAGAGGCTGCGTTGCGCAAGGCCTGTGGTGGCAAGCAGGATCAGCAGAACCCAGCCGAACTCATGCCGAAGCAGCGACGTTTGCAGTGCATAAGCGCTGCACGCGGCAATGCCGATCACGATGATCATCGTGATGACGCCGAGCGCGCGGCGTACTCGGTCACTGCGGTCCGTGCGATTCCAGTGTCGTTCCAGCGCCAGGATCAGCCGACCGATCCACACGACCGGATGTGCAATCCGCGCGTAAAGCCGGGACGGATAGCCGATGCATGCCTCCAGCGCCAGCGTAGCGGGTAGCAGCCAGGCTTCAGTCCACATGCTTGCCATGAATGGCAATCGACGCCTGCCTGCGCACACTGCTGGGAGGAAGCCATTCCGCATCGATGCCATAGATATCGCGCAGCGTCGCCGACGTCAGCGCGACAGCCGGCGGGCCATCGGCTGCGACCTTGCCGCCATCAAGAATGATGATGCGATCGGCAATGCGTGCCGCCAGCGCCAGATCATGAATCGTCAAAATGACACCGCCGCCACGGGCCGCGAATGCACCGAGCAGATCCGCCGCTTCGAACTGGTGGGCGGGATCGAGCCCGGCGAAGGGTTCGTCGGCCAGAATCCAGTCCGATTCACCCGCCAGGATGCGGGCAAGTTGGGTACGTGCGCGCTCGCCACCGGAGAGCGTCGTCACGGTTCGCGATGACCACTGTGCGACCTGAGTGAGCTGCATGGCGTGCATCACCGCGGCATCGTTGACCGCATCGCCAACGACGCCTTCGAACGGAATACGGCCCAGATGCACCAGTGTTCGTACATCGATGGGCCAGTTGATTTCCGGTGTCTGTGGCAGGAAGGCGATGTGCTTGGCGCGTTGCCGCGCCGGCATCAACTGGACGCGTGTACGCGCCGACATCGTCTTGCCGTTGTGCTGCGTCGGCATCGTCGCGATGAATTCATCATCGAGCGCAATGCTGCCCGAGGACGGCTTCAGCAAGCCGGCAATGCATTCCAGCAGCGTCGACTTGCCGGCGCCGTTGCGGCCGAGCACGGCGGTGACGCTGCCGGCGTCGAAGGATAGATCGATGGTATCGAGGATGACGCGCGCGCCGCGGCGCAAGGTCAGTGCGCGAATGTCGAGCCGGCTCACGTCAGCTTCCTGCGCATCGAATACAGCAGCACGAAAAAGAACGGCGCACCCACCAGTGACATCACGACACCCAGTTGCAATTCGGAGCCACCGGGCAACAGGCGCACGACGATATCGCCGGCCAGTACCAGCGCGGCGCCCGCCAGCGCACTGGGAAGCAGCAATGCGCTTGGCCGCGAGCCGACCACGGGGCGCAGCAGATGCGGCACGATGAGACCGACGAAACCGATAAGGCCGGTGACAGCCACTTGCGCGCCGACGATGAGCCCGACGCCGCCGGCAAGTTGCCATTGGGTGCGGCTGAGATTGATGCCCAGTGAGCGCGCACCGACGTCGCCCACGGTGAGCGCATCGAGCGAGCGGCCACACGTCAGTACCGCCACGCTGCCGGCCAGGATCAACGGTGTCGCGATCACGAGATCGTCGACACTTCGATCGGTCAGCGCGCCCAACAGCCAGCGAACGATTTCACCGGCGGCCCACGGGCTGGGTGACAACGACAGGACCAGCGAGACTCCGGCGACAGCCAGCGCATTCAAAATGACGCCGGACAGCACCAACGTCAGCGCACTTGCGGCCACGCCGGATAGGGCGAATAGAGCCGCCATCCCTACGATGCTGCCGATCACGCCGGCAATCGGTAGCAACCAGGGATGCATGCCGGCGACGCCGAAGAAGATACTCATGACCGCGCCGAGT
>JAIBJL010000135.1 GCA_020029545.1 Gammaproteobacteria bacterium | reverse complement strand
GGATGGTTCCAGCGGTCTTGCGGGCTGCTGAATTTTGCAATCCATAGACCGTCATCGTCTTCGACGACCGCCTTGGGCCGTGCGCCGCCCATCGATGTGCCTTCAAACAGTAGCTCCTGTACTTGCTGTGCATCGGTCTGGTTCGCAATGTTCTCTGGCTGGTCATTGATGATGGTATCGGCCATCTTTTGCAAGGACTCAAGGTCGAGCGTGCGGCTGAAATTGCGGCGCGGGGAAGGGGGTTCTGCATTCAGGCCAAAGCCAAGCGCACCCGCCCGGTCATCCGGGCCGTGCATCAGGTAATCGAACTCGTCGAGCTTTGGTTTACCGGCATGCCGTTCAATAACGCGCCGTCCCCAGAAATCTGGCATGGCATCGCGGATCGCGCCGAAGAACCCTGCCATGCGCGGGGTCTCGTAACGCGTTTGTGCAAGCTTCAGTTCGACAGGGTCCAGTTCTACGGCGTCGGGGCGTTCCATGTAACGCTTGCCGTAGACGAATTCGCCGAGCGGATAGCCGTCGCGGCTTTGGGATACCCGGAAGCGCCCCGCCGTGACAAACTCCGTTTTGCCGGGCGGGACGATATAGACGAAGCATTCAGAAGTCATTGTCGAGCGCCTTAGTGCGTTTTGGTGCAGTCGTCGGGGCGCGCGTGCCTTCGAAGGCTTTGCCTTCTGCATCCCGGTCCGGGTCGCCGACATTGCGCAGATCGTCTGTCAGACCCAAGGCCCACAGCGCGCCGATATAGGCTGCGACGGAGGTTGTGGGTTTTCCTTTCTCGATGTCAGACATGACATAGCGAGAAATGCCAACACGCTCCGCCAGGTCTTCGAGGCGAAGCTTGCGGCGCAGACGCGCAGTGCGAATGTTCCGGCCCAGCTGGGACAGAATTTGCTCAACCGCGTATGGTGGGGTTTTCGATATTTGACTGGTTTTCGCCATGTTTATTAGAAACCACTTATATCGGTTATATGTTGACTCAAATAAACATATCCGGTTCTGAGTTTGTGGTCAAGAGTTTAATTGGATCAACATATAGGATTTATATGTTGATCCAATTAAACATTGGATCATCTTGAGTTATGATGTCGCCGAAAAGGCAACATGAAAAGGCGACATCAAGGGCGCAGGTGTATTGGCGCCCGTGAATAATCTTGCCGGGCCGACCAATCGCACTCGATGCGCCCGCTTCCTCCCACGCTACAATTATCGGCTACATTCCCTCAGCTCATCTGCGGGACCATGCCGCAGAAACTTGTACAAAAAGTTGTACAAAGCCGGAATTTTAACGAATGGCTAACGCAGAACTACTCGAAGAAATAAGCAGAAGAAGAACTTTTGCCATCATCAGCCACCCGGACGCCGGCAAGACCACGCTGACCGAAAAACTGCTGCTGTTCGGCGGCGCGATTCAGCTGGCCGGTGCCGTCAAGGGGCGCAAGGCGACACGTCATGCACGGTCTGACTGGATGGCGCTGGAACAGCAGCGTGGTATCTCGGTGAGTTCCTCGGTGATGCAGTTTCCCTACGACGATCACATGGTGAACCTGCTGGATACGCCGGGTCACGAGGACTTTTCCGAGGATACCTACCGTACCTTGACCGCGGTCGATTCGGCACTGATGGTCATCGATTGCGCGAAGGGTGTCGAAGCACGCACCATCAAGCTGATGGAAGTCTGCCGGCTGCGCGACACGCCCATCATGACCTTCATCAATAAGCTCGATCGCGAAGGCCGCGAGCCGATGGAGCTGCTCGATGAAATCGAAAAAGTCCTGAAGATTTCCTGCGCACCGGTGACCTGGCCGATCGGCATGGGTCGGGCGCTGAGGGGCATGTACCACCTGCCCGAAGATCGTATCTACATTTATACGGCGGCCGAAAAAGGGCGCGCCGGAACCACCGCGACGATCGATGGTCTCGACAGCGAGGCCGCTGGCGGCTTTCTCGGCGATCGCGCCCAGGCGTTCCGCGATGAGATCGAACTGGTACGCGGCGCGGCACCGGAGTTTTCAGCGTCCGAGTACCTCGCCGGGAGACAGACGCCGGTGTTCTTCGGTTCGGCGATCAACAATTTCGGCGTGACCGAGTTGCTGTCCTCGTTTGTGCGTCAAGCGCCGGGGCCGCTGGTGCGCGAGACGACCCAACGGCCCGTGGAACCGCTGGAAGAAAAGCTGACCGGCTTCGTGTTCAAGATTCAGGCGAACATGGACCCCGGTCATCGCGATCGAATCGCGTTCATGCGCATCTGTTCCGGGCGCTATACGAAAGGCATGCGGCTGTTCCACGTACGGCTCAAGAAGGAAATGCGCATCAGCGATGCGCTGACCTTCCTGGCCGCCGATCGCCAGCACACCGACGAAGCGTTCGCGGGCGACATTCTCGGCCTGCACAATCATGGCACCATCGGCATCGGGGATACCTTCACCGAAGGTGAATCGCTGATGTTCACCGGGATTCCGAACTTCGCGCCGGAAATGTTTCGCCGCGTCGTGCTGCGCGATCCGCTGCGCATGAAGGCGCTGCAAAAAGGGCTGGATCAATTATGCGAGGAAGGTGCGACACAGGTGTTTCGTCCGCTGCGCAACAACGATCTGATTCTTGGTGCCGTCGGACAACTGCAGTTCGACGTGGTCGCCTTCCGTTTGCAGGATGAATACAACGTGCAGGCCGCGTTCGACAATGTGAGTGTCTACACCGCACGTTGGGTGTACTGCGCCGATGCGAAGAAGCTCGATGAGTTTCGCACCAAGGCCTACGACAATCTCGCGCTCGATCACTCCGGCGCGCTCGTGTACCTGGCGCCGACACGCGTCAATCTGCAGCTCACGCTGGAGCGCTGGCCCGGCATTACCTTCCGCGAAACGCGCGAGCACCTGGCCGCGGCGGCATGAACATGAACGCAACGGGCGACGGGCTACGGGCTACGGGCTACGGCAGGATTGCAAACTTCGCTCTGGACGTCGCCCGTCGCCCGTTGTCCGTCGCCATCGCCTCGATCCCATGACCTCCCCGCTGCTGCAAAAGAAAGTCTTCGCCTGGGCGCTGTACGATTGGGCGAACTCGGCCTTTGCAACTACCGTGATGGTGGTGTTCTTTCCACTGTTCTTCAAACAGTATCTGGCGGCGGATCAGGATGCGACGACCAGCACGTTCTGGTTGGCGATGGCGAACGGCGTATCCAGTTTCATTCTTGCAGTGATGGCGCCGTGGCTCGGTGCCTTGGCAGATAAAGGCAATGCGCACCTGAAGTTTCTGACCTTTTTTACGGCCGTCGGCATTGTGCCCACGGCGCTGCTCGCATTCATCGGGCTGAGCGATTGGCAGATGGGCGCCGTGCTGTTTGCCGTTGCGTCCATCGGATTCTGGGGCGGATTGATCTTTTACGATTCGATGATCGTGCAAGTGGCCCCGCCGGGTCGGACGGATTCGGTGTCGGGTTTCGGCTATGCGCTGGGTTATCTCGGCGGTGGTTTGCTGCTGGCGGTCAATGTCGTCATGTTTGCGAAGCCCGCTCTCTTTGGACTGGTCGACAAGCCGGCAGCCATACGTGCCTCGTTTCTGTCGGTGGCAGCGTGGTGGTTGATCTTTGCAATCCCCTTGCTGCGCAGTCGGCCCGTGGAACGCGCAACCGGCGCGATCGGTGCGGCCGATGCAGCGCGCGCAGGCTTCGCCGAACTGTTGCATACCTTCCGTGAGCTGCGTCGTTATCGCGCGGCGATCCTGTTTCTGCTTGCGTACTGGATGTACATCGACGGGGTCAATACCATCATGAAAATGGCGGTGGATTACGGCCTGGCACTCGGCTTCCCTGCCGACAGCCTGATCACCGGTATTCTGGTGATTCAGTTCGTAGGATTTCCGGCGACCTGGCTGTTCGGTTATCTGGGCGATCGCATCAGCCCGTTGCTGGGGATTTTCGTCGCGATCGGCGTGTATTGCGCGGTGACCGTTTATGCGGTCTTCATGACGCAAGTGTCCGAGTTTTACATCATGGCCGGCGCGATCGGCTGCGTGCAGGGTGCGATCCAGAGCATGAGCCGCTCTTATTACAGTCGACTGATTCCCGCGGATCGTGCCGGCGAGTTCTACGGCTTTTACAACATGATGGGCAAGTTCGCTGCCGTGCTGGGGCCTTTCCTCATGGGCATTACGGCGCTCGTCACGGGCAACTCGCGAACGTCGATCGTGTCGCTCGTGGTCCTGTTCATTGGGGGAGCAACGTTGCTGCTGATAGGTACACGCTACTCAAAAGCGCTGCCCGCCGCCTGATCGCCACTTCGCGATTAGACGGATGGTGCTATTGGCAGCGAGGGCCACAATGCCGCGACCAACAGGCCTGGGGCGCGGGGCCTGGGCAGGAGGACACGGATCGGCGTACACGCTTGTGCATGGAATTCGAGTCTCTCCTACCCAGGCCCCACGCCCCAGGCCTTTGCGGCAAGGCAGTAGGTCTGAGTTGAGTCGCGGAGGCAACTATCTCTAGCTCAGGGGCATTGCGATTAAACGCGGAGCTGATTCACCAGAAATTTAAAGCGGCTGGTCTGCGATGTCAGTTGCGATCCCAGTAACCTGGGGCCATAACGCAAAGCGACGTAGAGCGCGAGAATTTCGTTGAGTTGTGCGGCGAGATCCGGGCGCTGCGTTAGGACCCGTGCCAGGTAGGTGTTCGGTCCCTCGTGCGGTTCGCGGCCCAGTCCACGCTTGGCAAGTTGCCTGCACAGCGCATCGTAAACACGCACCAGCGGATCATGCGATCGAGGCCGGAATTGCCACGCAAGATAACCGGTCAACAACGCGAAAAACGCGATCAGGCTCACCAGCAGCGCGGTACCGAGTTCTTGCCAATCGGCATCTTCGATGCCGAGGCGTTCCAGCAGCGAGCGCTGGTGACGCTCGCCATATTCAACCACCTTGTCGTTCCAGAACGTGTTCACGGCATCCCAGGCCTGTCGCATCTGCAACAGCAGCGTGCTGCGACGGAACAGGCGTCCGGGTACGGATTCGGTAGCATCGATCGCATCGGCCAGTCCGCGCTCGATGCGCTCGGGCGCCACCGCGCTGGTGGGATCGACGCGCACCCAGCCATCTTCGCCGAGCCAGACTTCCGACCAGGCGTGTGCGTCGGACTGGCGCACGATCAGATAGTCGTTCATGGGATTGAATTCACCCCCCTGATATCCGGTGACGACGCGTGCGGGGATGCCGGCCGCGCGCGCCAGCACAGTGAATGCCGAAGCATAGTGTTCGCAGAAGCCGCGGCGCGTGTTGAACAGGAAATCGTCGACCGAGTCGGTGTCGAGCTTAGGGGGTTGGAGCGTGTAGAAAAATTCTTCGCTCCGAAACCGCTGCAGCACGGCCTGCACGAACTCGGTGTCGCTGGCGACTGTCGCACGCAGTTGCTGCGCAAGTGCGAGCGAGCGGGGATTGCGTCCCGGCGGCAGGCGCAGGTCAGCCATCTGCATCGCTTTCGGCAACGGACCGCCGCTGCGGTATTGGGGACTGGAACGCATGGCGAATGACGTCGTGCGACTCACCGCTCGACGCGACAGCAACTGGAAGTCGGCAGTGCGGAAGGTGCCTTGCGGCCAGCCTGTGACGGCATCCAGGGGGAACAGCCATTCGCGATTGTGCGGTTCGAGCACCATCCGATAGTCGTACGACTTACCGAAGGCGATCACCGGCCGTTCCACGTAGCCAAAGCGCGGTCGCCGCCAGGTGCGACCGTCGAAGTCATGCAGCACCGGCCCACGCCAGTAGCGTTCGCGCGGCGGCGGCATGTCGCCCTCGAACTTGACCCGAAAGGCCAGCGCACTGGAGATGCTCAGCTCCGACACGTCACCCGGCGACATCGTGTCGCTCAACCCCGTCATGGCTTGTTCGCGCGCGGGCAATGCCCAGAACTGACCGGGCAGTCGCGGAAAGAACAGAAACATCAGCACCGCCAGCGGCAACGCCATGATCAGCATGCGAGCGGTTCGTTGCAGCGACTCGGCAAGTGACATGGGCGAGCGCTGATGAATCAGCATCAGCGTGGCCGTCAGCAACCAGGCGGTGACCAGCATGTAGGGGAGCCACGGCAATTCCTGATGGTAGAGAAAGCCGGCGTACAACAGGAAGTAGCTGACAAAGATGGTTACCGTCAGATCGCGCGTCGAGCGCGTCTCCAGCAGCTTCATGCCGCCCATCAGCACGAGAAAGGCCGTTCCGGCTTCCAAGCCGTTGAGCGTGCGGTAGGCAAGCAAGACGCCGAGCATGCCGGCAATGGCGATCACGGTACGGATGAGCCGGTGCGGCAGCGACCAGCCGCGAATCTCTATCAGCAATCGCCAGCCCGCGGTGGTGACCGCAAGCAACGCGACCCACCAGCGAATCGAGGATAGATGCGGCAGCATGGCGAGCAGGAAGCTGCCGCTGACCCAGGTCAGTTGCAGGGCGAAGCGCGAGAGCGGTGCACGTCGTGCAACGATCGGTCGTGCCGCGACAGCTACTTCAGACATGGGCGGCACCGGCGTTGAGCAGGTTCATGTCGAATAGCGCCATGTCAAATAGCGCAAGAGAGGTCAGACAGCGTTGGCGGTGCGCTGCGCCGATGTTCGGAGCGATCTCGATGCCCGGCAGTTTCAAGCCATAGGCGCGACCGTTGCGATGCGCATCCTCCACCCAGCGACACAACTGCGACAAGCGGGCTTCGACCCCCAGGCCGTCGAGCGCATCCCAGTCGAATTGATGCGAGGTCACCGCGGTGCCTGCGAACACCTTGACCTGCAGGTCCTGACCGCGCGCGTAAGTCTTCCAGGCAATGCGTCGCGGCGAATCGCCCGGCACGAAAGTGCGCAGGCCGGCAAAATCCTCATCGCCGCGCACCGAATCGAGCGCACCGCCGGTGTCGGTCTCCAACGGTGGCGGCGGCATGGCACGCTCGCTCGGCCGTGGATACACAATGCAGGCCATTTCCATGTGCAGATAGGCCCAGGCGCGGAATATCCCGAACGGATGGCTGCTGCGCACTTCAAAGTACTCCAGCGGCAGTCGACCGCGATGCGGTGCGGGTAGCTCGATCTCCATGACCGCGCGCGCGTTGGGGTCCAGACGGATCGGTGCGGCGACGTCGTGATCGTTCGCGATAAGGATCTCGTAGCGGGTGACTGGCGATGGATTCTCGACGGCAATGCAAAAGCGTGCAAGCTGACCTGCGAATACAGGTTCGCACAAGGCCGATGACAGGCGTAGCCCCGCGATCGTGCGATGGCAGTAGTGCATCGCCGTGAGTGCCATCGAGGCCAGCGTGAAGGTGAGACCGAGCGCGAGATTGTTCGCGTAGTTCATCGCGCCCAGAAACATCGCAAAGATCATCAGTGCAAAGGCGACGCCCAGCCGGGTGGGAATGATGTAGATGCGTCGGCCGGAGAGCACGACCGGATCGGGATCGATGCCGTGTCGCCTGCGAGCCCAGGCACGCGTACGTCGGCGCAGCCTGGCGATAAGGGAGGCGAACATGTCGTTAGCCCGAATTGCTTATTTATGCGAGCGCCACAATTGCTGCCACCCACAGGGCCTGGGGCGCGGGGCCTGGGCAGGAACCGGACCGCGTGCACGGCTGGCGCATGGATTTCTCGGGTGTCTTACCCAGGCCCCACGCCCCAGGCCCTTGCGCCAAGGCAGCGGGTTCGAGGTGAGTCGCGGACAACGCGGCGCGTCCACTACGGTACCGGTACGGCTCTGAGTACGGCCTGGCCGACTTCCGTCGCGGACCGTGCCTGTGCATCGCCGCGCGGTTTGAGTCGATGTCCGACCACGGACGGCAACACGGCTTGGATGTCTTCGGGCAGCACGCCCGGGTGATCGTGAATCAGCGCCCAGGCCTGCGCCGCGCGCAGCAGGGCAATCGCCGCGCGGGGCGACATGCCGGCCTCGTACTGCGGCGCTTCGCGCGTGTGGCGCACGATCGCCTGTACATAGTCGAGCAGCGCATCCGACGCATGTACGCCGGGTACCATGGTTTGCATCAGCAGCAACTGTTGCGGCGACAGGGTGGCCGACAACGTGGCCAGCAGGTCGCGCCGATCCTGTCCCATCAGCAGCTGGCGTTCGAAGGCGGCATCCGGATAGCCCAATTCAATGCGCATCAGGAAGCGATCGAGCTGCGACTCCGGCAAAGGGTAGGTGCCGATCTGATAGACCGGGTTCTGCGTGGCAATCACAAAGAAGGGTGCGGCCAGCGCGTAAGTATTGCCGTCGGCCGTCACTTGATGTTCTTCCATCGCTTCCAGTAATGCACTTTGTGCTTTCGGGGTGGCGCGGTTCACCTCATCGGCCAATACCAGCTGCGAAAATACCGGGCCTTTGTGGAAACGGAACTCGCCGGTCTCACGCTCGAAAATCGAAATGCCGATGATGTCAGCAGGCAGCAGATCGCTGGTGAACTGGATGCGTTGATAAGACAAGCCGAGCGTCTCGGCGAGTGCGTGCGCCAAGGTGGTCTTGCCGACGCCTGGGATGTCCTCGATCAGTAGATGTCCGCGGGCGAGCAGGCAGGCGACACACAGCCGCAACTGATGCTCCTTGCCGAGAATCACGCGATTGAGCTGCGTGACGGTCGCATTGATCAGTTCGACCGGATCGGCCTGAGTGATGAGGGTGGGAACGGGTGAGTCCATAGTGTGGTTCCGAGAGGGCTACGGGCGACAGGCTACAGGCTACGGCAAGATAAATAACCCTCAGACTGTGGGCCGTAGGTTGTAGGCTGTGGGTCGGAATTGAAATCCGTACTCATCATGTCTGTTCGGGCTACAGCCTACAGCCTACAGCCCACAGTCTATTTCTTCAGCTGGGCAACGCGCCGCTCCTGCTCTTCGATCTGTCCGATCTCGTGCTGGAAGGCAGCAATACGCGCGCGCTCCTGTGCCACGACGTCTGCCGGTGCGTTGGCGACAAACTTCTGATTGCTCAACTTGGCCTCGCATTTGGCCAGCTCCTGCTGCGTCTTCAATCGACGCTTGGCGAGCCGGGCCAGTTCGGCATCCGGATCGTCGATCAGGCTGGTCAGCGGGGCGTGCACTGCATAGCCCTCGATCAGCTGCATTGCCGTCGGCGGCAGCGCCGTTTCGTCGACGACCTGCGTGATATCGGTCGCGTTTGCCAGAAAACGGATCAACGCCTGGTTGGCCGCAATGATCTCCCACTGTGCGGCGCCCGGTGTGCGTATGAAAATCGGCATCGGGCGTGAGCGCGGCACATCGAGCTGACCGCGGATCTGGCGTGCGGCCAGAATGACGGCTTTCACCGGTGCGATCTGCTGCTCTGCCAGTTCATCCCGTGCAAACTGCTCGGCGCGCGGGTAGGGCTGCAGCATGATGGTCGGGCCGTCGATGCCCGCCAGCGGCGCCACGGCCTGCCAGATTTCCTCGGTGATAAAGGGCATCAGCGGATGCAGCAGGCGCAGATACGCTTCCAGGACCGCCAGCAAAGTCTGGCGCGCGCCGCGCTTCTGTGCGATCGATGCGGTGTCGGACTGAAACGTCGGTTTCGCCAGCTCCAGATACCAGTCGCAGTATTCGTACCAGGCGAACTCATACAGCGCCTGCGCGGCCAGATCGAATCGATACGCCTGCAACTGGCGTCGCGTTGCATCGATCGTGACGCCCAGCCGTGAGCGTATCCACCGATCCGCTACCGAATATTCGACATCGCCGCTGGTGCCGCCATCCTGATTCTCCGTATTCATCAGCACGAAGCGCGCTGCATTCCACAACTTGTTCGCGAAGTTGCGATAGCCATCGATGCGGCCCATGTCGAACCGGATGTCCCGGCCCATGGTGGCGAGCGCGGCGAAAGTGAAGCGCAGCGCATCGGTGCCATAGGATGGAATGCCATCGGGAAATTGCTTGCGCGTGGCCTTCTCGATCTTCGGCGCATCCTGCGGCTTCATCAGGCCCGTCGTGCGCTTGGCCACCAGTGCTTCAAGATCGATGCCGTCGATGAGATCCAGCGGATCGATAATGTTGCCTTTCGATTTCGACATCTTGTCGCCGTTCTCGTCGCGAATCAGGCCGGTGATGTAGATCTCGCGAAAGGGCACATCACCCATGAACTTCAGGCCCATCATGATCATTCTCGCGACCCAGAAGAAAATGATGTCGAAGCCGGTGACCAACACGCTGGTCGGATAGAACGTCTGCAGTTCGGATGTCTGTTGCGGCCAGCCCAACGTGGAGAACGGCCACAGTGCGGAGGAGAACCAGGTATCGAGCACGTCTGCGTCGCGCGTGAGCTGCACCTCGCCGCCGCGTTGCTTGCGCGCCTGGGCCTGGGCCTGCGCTTCGGTGCGTGCGACGTAAATGTTGCCGGCATCGTCGTACCACGCGGGAATCTGATGTCCCCACCAAAGCTGGCGACTGATGCACCAATCCTGAATGTGGTGCATCCATTGAAAATACGTCTTCGCCCAGTTGTCGGGCACGAAGCGGATGCTGCCGTCTTCGACCGCCTTGATGGCAGGCTGCGCGAGCGGCGCAATGCGCACGTACCATTGATCGGTGAGCCATGGCTCGAGCACGGCACCGCTGCGGTCGCCGCGTGGAATGTTGAGCGTGTGCGGCTCGATCTTTGCGACCAGGCCTTGGGCTTCGAGATCCGCCACGATGCGCTTGCGTGCCACGAAGCGATCCAAGCCTCGATAGGCTTCCGGCACCGCGTTCGTCAGCGCGGCATTGGCGTCGAAAATGTTGATGAGCGGCAGGTGGTGACGTTTGCCCATCTCATAGTCGTTGAAGTCGTGTCCCGGCGTGATCTTGACGCAACCGGTACCGAATTCGCGATTGACTGTGTCGTCGGCAATCACCGGAATCAAGCGGTCGGTCAGCGGCAGCCGAATCTGCTTGCCGATGAACTGCTGATAACGCTCATCGTCCGGATGCACGGCAACGGCGGTGTCGCCCAGCATGGTTTCCGGACGAGTCGTCGCCACGACGAGTTCGCCGGAGCCATCGCTCAAGGGATAACGCAAATGCCAGAGGTGTCCCTGCGCGCCCTCCTCGGGCACCACTTCCAGGTCCGACAGGGCGGTGTGCAGTACTGGATC
>JAIBJL010000443.1 GCA_020029545.1 Gammaproteobacteria bacterium | reverse complement strand
ACCCATCGGACTCCCTGTCACGAGGGTCGTGGAGCCGAGCAAAAAGTGTGATTTTTGCTCGGCTCTCGCCGCGTTCGCGGCGGGCACATCTGCTGCACATGGATGTGTAAATGCCGTGGGCGCAGGAAGCGCTGGAACGGCCATGTGCCTGGATGGGCACTCGATGGGATACGTTTCATCCGTCGGGATCAGGCGCAGCCCGATGGGCAACTAACAGGAGAAAGGTCATGGCATCGTTCAAGACAATTCGCGACCCGACCACCGATCATTTGCTCACCCCGCAAAATGCCGCGCTGGTAATCATCGATTTCCAGCCGGTGCAGGTCGCATCGATTCAGTCGCGTCCGAAACGCGAGCTGGTCGCCAACATCACTGCGCTCGCACGCATCGGAAAGCTCTATGAGTTGCCGATCGTGCTCTCTACGGTGAACGTGAAGACCGGGCGCAACCAGCCCACTATTCCCCAGATCACCGGAGTGCTGAGCGGAATCGAACCCTTGGACCGCACCTCGATCAATGCCTGGGAAGACGAAGATTTCGTACGGGCCGTGAAGGCCACGGGCCGAAAGAAACTCATCATGGCGGCGCTCTGGACCGAGGTTTGCCTCGTGCATCCTGCACTGGACGCCATCAAGGAGGGCTTCGAGGTCTATCCAGTCATCGATTGCGTCGGCGGTACCTCGCCCGAAGCGCATGAGCTCGGCGTGCGCCGTCTTGTCCAGGCGGGCGGCCAGCCAGTGAGCTGGGTGCAGCTCATCTGCGAGCTGCAACGCGACTGGAACCGCGAGAAGACCACGCCCGGATTCGCAGACATTCTGTTCGCGGTCGAGGGGCACTGACTCGCTTCGCCAACGCGTCCTAAATGACCATGTGCCGACGTGCCGCACGAAATCACCCTTCTGCAAGGAACATCCAATGAAAAAGTCCATTGTAGGTTCGGCGCTCATCGCACTGATTCTGGCGTGCTCGGTCACGCAGGCAGCATCCAACCCGGCGACCGTCGTGCTGGTGCACGGCGCATTTGCCGACGCGTCGAGCTGGGACGGCGTGATCCGCATACTGCAAAAGCACGGCTATCACGTCATCGCTGTCGCCAACCCGCTGCGGGGAGTGAAAAGCGACGCGATGGTCGTCTCCGACGTACTGTCGACTCTCCCCTCACCAGTCGTGTTGGTCGGTCATTCGTATGGTGGCTCGGTGATCAGCGCGGCCGCCAACGGTCATGAAAACGTGAAGGCGCTGGTGTATGTCGCGGCATTCGCGCCGGATCTTGGGGAAACCGCCATCGGCCTGTCCGGAAAATTTCCGGGAAGCACGCTTGGCCCGACTCTGGCAGCACCGATTGCGTTGAACAGTGGCGACAAAGACCTGTACATTGATCAAAGCAAGTTTCACGCACAATTTGCCGCTGACATCCCCGCGGCGGACGCAAGTTCGATGGCGGCCAGCCAGCGTCCGATTACGGAAGCAGCGCTGAACGAACTCTCGCCAAATCCGGCATGGAAGAGCATCCCCGCGTGGTTCGTCTACGGCGATCAGGACAAGAACATTCCGCCGCAGGCGCTGGCATTCATGGCGAAGCGCGCGAACTCGCGGCACACAGTCGTCGTGAAAGGCGCTTCGCACGTGGTGATGGTGTCGAACCCGACCAATGTCGCGCGGCTGATCGAGGACGCAGCGACTCCGCTTTCTGATTGAAGTCCTTCAGGTAGCCATTGAAGAAGGTTCTCGGCACTGGCGGGAAGGAACCAGAGCAAGCTGACGGCGAACAGCCACGACACCGCAACGCTCCTCATTCGGCACCGACTGTGCAGAACACGACTCATATCGAAGGGCGTCAGTCCGCGAGTTCAATTCAGACGCACCTGTCCTTCGCTCCCGGCGCGGCAATGTGGCGGAACACCGGCGGACCGTGCCCTCGGCCTGGAACAATTCGCCATCCATGATCTCGCCAGAGGCGACCATCAAGTGATACGCTGCCCCACTGATCGAAGGCACTCCAGCTCGTTGAGTCTGGAACACAATCAAGCCCGGCGATCTGCATGACACCGTGAAGGTCAGAGGGGGAATTGAAAATGAAGACGGTCGGATGGGTTGCAGGCGTGTTCGGAGCGGCAGCGCTCGTGAGCGCCTACGTAGCATTGGCACAGCGGGCCGGTGAAGGTCCGCCTCAAGTCGAATTGGCGCCGCCTGGAGCGCCTCCGCAGGAACCGCCCTATCCGATGAACTTCTTCATCACGAGCGTCGGTATCGGCGATGGGGGTAATCTCGGCGGCCTGGCCGGCGCGGACGCGCACTGCCAGAAACTGGCCACCGCGGTTGGTCGGGGGAATATCACTTGGCACGCTTATCTATCCACGCAGGGACCGGGCGCGATCAATGCTCGCGATCGCATCGGCAAAGGGCCCTTCTACAACGCCAAGGGACAGAGAGTCGGCGACAGCGTCGAGCAGATCCATGGCGACACGCTCGAGGATGCACGCCGAGGTGTTGCTTTCGGCAGGGTTTACTCGCTGAATGAAAAAGGTGAACAGGTGGGCGGCATCGGAGACCCCGTCGTGAAGCACAATCTGATGACCGGCACCAATTTCGACGGTCGGGCCTTTCCGGAAGACGGAGAGGACCACACCTGCGCGAACTACACGAACAACGGCACCCGCGAAACGCCGCCGCAGATCAATGGCTCACGCAAGGGCTCGGTGCAACTCGCTCACTTCGACAAACAGGGTGGCGCCACCCCGCAATGGAACTCCTCTCATCCCTCCGTCGGCTGCGACAACAGGTCCCTCGGCGGCTGGGGGCTGTTCTACTGCTTCGCGGCGGATTGAGAAAAAGGTTTGGGCTAGAGATATCAGGCGGCGATCAAGAGCCGTAAATGGGGGTTTGCGATGACATCCAGATTGAGCTTGCTTCTCGCGGGCATGTTGGCATTCGGCGCATCTCACGCTGTTGCCGCTGCTGTAGCGATTCCTCCGGAGATTGCCGCCGCAGTGGCGGATCGCAGCCGTCCGGCCGCTGATCGAGCACGCGACGCCGCCCGCAAGCCTGCCGAGACCCTCGCGTTCGCCGGGGTCAAGACGGGCGATAAGGTGCTCGAGCTCGCTCCCGGCCGCGGCTACTATACTCGCCTGCTAGCGAAGGCCGTTGGTCCAACGGGCAAGGTCTACGCGCTGGTGCCTGCACCCATGGCGAAAATCCCGGGGATGATGGAAAGCATCAACGCCGTGGTCCAGACCAATCCGAACGTCTACGTCCTCCTGGTTCCCGACCTCGCCACCTTCGTTCTTCCCGAAAGATGCGATTTCGCGTGGACATCGGAGAATTACCACGATTTCTCGAATCGTCCCGACGGCGCGAAGCCGGTGAACCACCAGGTGTTCGAGTCGCTAAAGCCGTCCGGCATCTTTTATGTCGAGGACCACAACGCCAAGGTCGGTTCGCCGCCCGAGGTCACTCGCACGCTGCATCGGATCGATGTTGCCCGTGCCAGGCAGGAGCTGCGAAACGCCGGCTTCTGGGTACAGGCCGAGACGGATCACCTGCGCAACTCAGCCGATGCGGGCGATGTTCCGGCGCACGATCCAGCCGTGCTCGGCAAGACCGATCGGTTCGGCCTGAAGCTGCGACGGCCCTGATCGGCCGCGGGGACGCCTCGTCTCGTCCCCTTCACTTCGTTCGGGATCGCCCTGCGGGCGCCCAGCCGCGCTTTGTTGCGTGGCTGGTTCCTTTGAAGCTTCGCGCAGTGATGCTTCGCTAGCCGAATATTTCGTCACGCATCGGTGAGCAGCGAGCCATCAACTTGAATTGGTGGGCATGCCGTCGCGACGAACGAGGGGCGCCCTCAACGCCGGGCGCCCGCCATCGGATTACTCCAGCGTCAAGACGACTTTGACCGTGCTATCCACCGCCGACTTGTCGATATAGCCGACCGCCTTGACGTTCGCCGCCACAGCCTTCTTGACTGCCGCCGCATCCGGCACTTCCTTGGGTGGCTGCGCC
>JAIBJL010000442.1 GCA_020029545.1 Gammaproteobacteria bacterium | reverse complement strand
TCAGCGTTGTCGCGAGAATCCCTCTGTTGTAGGTCGGGTTTCAACCCGACATCCGTCGAGGACGTCGGAATAGATTCCGACCTACAACAACCGGATTGTCCCGTACTGTGGTGGGTGGCGCCGGTACTACGACGCCTAACCCTGTTTACCGTGAATCAGTTACATTCTGCGGTTGGGATCGTGGAGGCTTGGCATGTACCCTGTCCTCCGGCACCCACCCCCTAACTGAGGAGCAGCCATGGCGGCCGCTGGAACAAGATTTCGATCGGCACTTGCGGCAGAGTCGCCGCTACAGATCGTGGGCGCGATCAACGCGAACCACGCACTGCTGGCCCAGCGCGCCGGCTATCGCGCGATTTATCTTTCGGGCGGCGGTGTGGCGGCCGGTTCGCTCGGTATGCCTGACTTGGGCATCAATACGCTCGACGATGTGCTGGTCGACGTGCGACGCATTACCGATGTGTGCGATGTCCCGTTGCTGGTGGACATCGACACCGGCTTCGGCCCCAGCGCATTCAACATCGCGCGCACGGTCAAGAGCCTGATCAAGTTTGGCGCGGCTGCCTGTCACATTGAAGACCAGGTAGGCGCGAAGCGTTGCGGTCATCGTCCCGGGAAGGAAATCGTCACGGCGCAGGAGATGGCGGACCGCGTCAAAGCCGCGGCCGACGCCAAGACCGATGCTGATTTCTTTCTGATCGCGCGTACCGATGCGATCGCTGTGCAGGGTGTGGACGCCGCTATCGAGCGCGCATTGGCCTGCGTGGAGGCGGGTGCCGACGGCATCTTTGCGGAAGCTGCAAACGATCTGGCGACCTACCGCCGCTTTGTCGATGCGGTGAAAGTGCCGGTGCTCGCGAACATTACCGAGTTCGGCAAGACACCGCTGTTCACCGTCGCAGAACTGCGCAGTTCGGATGTCGCGATGGTGCTTTATCCGCTGAGTGCGTTCCGTGCCATGAACAAGGCGGCCGAGAATGTGTACCAGGCCATTCGCCGTGACGGACATCAGCGCAGCGTGCTCGATACCATGCAGACTCGCGAAGAGCTCTACGATCGCATCGGCTATCACGCATACGAGCAGCATCTCGATGCGCTTTTTGCAGCCAGAAAATAAACTCACCCCTACCTGAGCGGGAGATTCGATGACTGAACCGACCACTGCCGCCGGCTTCAAGCCGAAGAAATCCGTGGCGCTGTCCGGCACGGCCGCAGGCAATACTGCGTTGTGCACGGTGGGCCGTACCGGCAACGATCTGCACTATCGCGGTTACGACATCCTCGATGTCGCTGCTCAGTGCGAGTTCGAGGAGATTGCTCACCTGCTGGTTCATGGCAAGTTGCCGACCAGTGCCGAACTGCGGGCCTACAAGACGAAATTGAAGGCGCTGCGCGGCTTGCCGGCCGCGCTGAAAACCGCGCTTGAACAATTGCCGCCGTCGTCGCACCCGATGGACGTGATGCGCACCGGTGTGTCCGTCCTCGGCTGTCTCACGCCGGAGAAGGAAGACCACAATCACGCCGACGCCCGCGGTATCGCGGACAAGTTGATGGCCAGCCTCGGCTCCATGCTGCTGTACTGGTATCACTTTGCCGCCAACGGCCGGCGCATCGAGGTCGAAACCGATGACGATTCCATCGGTGGCCATTTCCTGCATCTGCTGCATGGTGAGACGCCGCAGGCCTCGTGGGTCAAGGCGATGCATACTTCGCTGGTGCTCTACGCCGAGCATGAATTCAATGCGTCGACGTTCACGGCACGTGTCATCGCCGGTACGGGCAGCGACATGTATTCCTGCATCACCGGCGGCATCGGCGCATTGCGTGGTCCGAAACACGGCGGTGCCAACGAAGTCGCCTTCGAAATCCAAAAGCGCTACGACACGCCCGACGAGGCCGAGGCCGATATCCGGGCTCGTGTGGAAAAGAAAGAGGTCGTGATCGGCTTCGGTCATCCGGTCTATACCATCAGCGATCCGCGCAACAAGGTAATCAAGCAGGTGGCGAAGGAGTTGTCGGTGGAGGCGGGCAGCACCAAGATGTATGACATCGCCGATCGACTCGAAACCGTCATGTGGAACATCAAAAAAATGTTCCCCAACCTGGACTGGTTCAGTGCCGTCAGTTATCACGTCATGGGCGTGCCTACGGCGATGTTCACGCCGCTATTCGTGATCGCGCGCACCAGTGGCTGGAGCGCGCATGTGATCGAGCAGCGCATCGACGGCAAGATCATCCGTCCGAGTGCCAACTACACCGGCCCGGAAAATCTCCCGTTCGTGCCGATCAAGGATCGCAAGTAGCTGAACACCGCCACACGGCGAAGCCGATGCCCCGTCGGACTCATCGCCGCGCGCAATGAACTGTTGACGCTGTGGGTATCCCAGTTCATTTCATACGCAGATGGATGCTGCGGATGGCGGACTTCAGGCGATGGAGCAATTCATCATCCGACCCTCGCTTGCTCAGATAGTCATCGGCCCCGGCGTCGATTCCCTCGGCAAGATCGTCCGGTTTATCGAGAGCCGAGAAGAGCATGATAAACACGCGATTGGGGGATGAGCGCGCGCGCAGTGTCGAAATCAACTGCAGGCCATCTCCATCTCCCAGCATTCGGTCGATGATCATGAGGGGAAAGGTGAGCATTGAGGCGGCCGCGAGCGCTTCGGCACAGGACTCCACGCTGAAAACGCCATAGCCAGCTGCGGTTATGAGCGTCTCCAAGCGCTCACGCGCGACCGGATCGTCCTCTACCAGCAGAACACACGATGCCTGTTCGGAGAGCATCCTGGCATTTCTGGTGTCATCAGTTGGCATCGGCGTCGATCGAGTTGCTCGGCTGTTCAGCGTAGCCACTACTGCCGAAAATTCCTAGTCGGCTTGTGCGCGGTGACCGCCTTTCCAGGCCGCCTGGACGGATGGGAGCTCCATCCGTGGCTTGGTTCGGCTGGGTTGTCATAATGCTGGGATAGGTCCGGAGTGTCGCTTCGGCCCGTCAGCTGCGCCTGGCGGCCAGCCGTGTCATGATCTCCCCGGCTTCAATGACGAATCGGTTCGACATGATTGCCCGTTGCAGAACGGGTTCACTGTTGCAGTAGCACACGGAAGTAACATGCTATCCACTCTTTTACCGGATGCGGGCGAGACTGTGCCGGCAGATCACCCGGTTCCCTATGCAACGTTCGCCGAGCTCCTACGCTTACTCTTGCCGGACGTCCGCGCGATCAGCTTCTTTGATCGATCCAATCGCATCAGCTGGAGCAGCGTTGGCGTGGGCGATCCGGCCCTGACGAACCTGGTCGCAAACTTGCCTCCGGATGCGCGCCGGTCGCGTACCTTGAGCAACGCGAGTTCGATGACGCACATCGCCACTGTCCGTGCTCCGGACGGCTTGTTTTGCGGCACGCTCGCGCTGGTATTCGACCCTTCCGGATCGGTGCCAGGTGCCGCGCAGCGCCCTCGCGATCTCGATGAGCGGCTGGCTGCGGTATTGCGCATTCTCGGTTACACGATGAGCACGGCCAGCGAACCCATCGTCGCTGCGGCTGCCGAGCCCGTCACACCGCCGCGGATACCCACGATGCTTGGGGCAGCGGCCCGTGTGAAATCTGCGCCGGTGCTGTTGCGCCGTTCGCTGTCGATCGCGCTTGGCCAGACGTCTTGTGCGTTCGGAGCGTTCATCGCTGCCGACCAGCGCTACACGTTCCTGCATCATGGCAGCGAGTCGCAGTTGCAGGTCGACATGCGAGGCATTGCGGAAGCACTGCGCCAGCCGCTCGCCGACCACGTAGCGACTCAGCCAGAACCCGTCATCATCACCAATCCACCCTGGGTGGAGGTCTCTGATTTCCAACTCGTCGTCTGCCCCGTGCGCGATGGATCTGCGAGACTCGTGGCCGTGCTGATGCTGTTGCGACGCCGTCATGATCCTCCTTTCGGCAACGCGGACGCTGCATCGTTGCAAGGCATCGCTATACGGATTCCGGGGACAGCGCTCGAGGAACTCG
>JAIBJL010000005.1 GCA_020029545.1 Gammaproteobacteria bacterium | reverse complement strand
AGCGTATTTTCTCGGCTTTGCGGGCATGGGCGAGCAGCGCGTGTTCGCCGAGGAGATCAAGCTGGCCGCCGCCGTCGTCGGGAAAAGTTTCGGCTCGGCCGGGCGTAGCGTGCTGCTTGTCAACGATGCGCGCGATGCCGATACCTTACCGCTGGCAAACCCCACCGCGCTGCGCTACGCGCTCCAGGGTATCGCGGCAAAAATGCATGTGGATCGCGATGTGCTGTTTCTGTCGCTGTCTTCGCACGGGTCGGACGACGCAACGATTTCAGTGAGCAATGGTCCACTATTGCTGAATGATCTGAGTGCCGAGGATCTCGCCGATGCGTTGCAGGCCTCGGGTATCAAGTGGCGCGTCATTGTCGTGTCAGCCTGTTATTCGGGAAGCTTCATCGAACCATTGAAAAATGACTCGACAGCGGTGATCACGGCCTCGTCGGCCGATCGCACTTCGTTCGGATGTTCCGACGATCGCGACCTGACCTACTTCGGTGAAGCGTTCTATCGCGACTCGTTGCCGAAGGCCGATTCGCTGCGCCAGGCCTACGAAGCAGCGCGCGCCGCCATTCGCCAACGCGAAATGAGCGAAGCCATCACAGCTTCCCGGCCGCAGGCCTACTTCGGGACACAGATCGAGGCGCAATTGCAGCGATTGCAGGCGACTGTGGGTGCAGAGGACCGAGTCGCGGAGAAATGAATGCTGCCCGGCAGCGGCGATGGCGGTGGTCGCAGGGCGATGGAGTCAAGATGATATCGATGTTTCGCGGTGTGCTGCTGCTGACCTGCTCGATCTGGAGCAGCGTCCTGTTTGGGCAGCACGCAGTGCCCGAGCCAGGTACCGCAGCGAGCCCAGACCCGCTGCTGAAATGCGTCGATCGGCTGGCCGCGCCAGACGGCACGACCTCGGTTTTCGATCGACTGCCGAACGTGCGCTACACCTGCATGGAATTGAAATCCGGGCTGCACGTGCTCGTCGGGGAAGCGGGGGATGCCAACAAATCCGCCGTGCTTCTGGTGCATGGACTGGGAAACAATGCGCATCGCGACTGGCGCTCCACCGTGCCGGTGCTGGCGCCCCACTTCAGAGTGCTGATGCTGGACTTGCCGGGATTTGGCGCGTCGGACGCGCTGGTGCGGCGTTACTCTTTTCCCGATCTGGCGGACGTGCTGCAGGAAATGACCAGCCGGATGGCGATGCCGCGCTTTCGGCTCGTCGGCCATTCGCTCGGTGGTGCCGTCAGCTTGTACTTCGCGCAACAACACCCGGAAATGATCGAGCGCCTGGTGTTGGTGGATGCTGCCGGTATCCTGGTCAAGCCGGTGTTCGTCCGTTATCTGCTGGAGGCGAACGCTGCAACGTATGGCATGGGCTCCGTCGACAGCCTGATGGACCTTGTCGGTCACGTCGTGCCGGGCGGCACCGAGCGCATGTTGGATCTGCTCGAAGACCAGCAGGGCCTGGGGCGCTTCATCGTCGACAATCCGGGTATCCGCAGTACTCTGTTTGGCAATCAGATTGTTGCCGATGCTGCGCTGGGCTTGGTCGAACATGATTTCACGACGGCGATCCACGATGTGCGTGCCCCGACGGCCATCCTCTGGGGCAGCGACGATCCGGTGACACCGCTGCGCACCGGGCGCGTGCTGGCAGCGCGCATGCCCAATGCGACGCTGCACGTGATGAAGGGGGTGCAGCACATGCCGATGACTCAGCGTCCGGCCGAATTCAATCCGCTGCTGCTGCGTGTGCTCACCGATCCGCCGCCCGACAAACCGCCTGCCGCGGCTGCCGGTCCCTCGCAGGGCGATGTGCGTTGTATAAATCAGCCACAGCTACGCTATACCGGAACGTTCGAGACGATCAGTCTCGAAGGGTGCACCAATGCACGGATCGAAAATGCGCGGGTGAAGCAGGTGATCGTCGATCGCTCGTCACTCTCGCTCGACAATGTGATCATCGACAGTAGCGATGTCGCACTGCAGGTGAAGGACGGCAATGTGAAAGCCACCGGTGGCCGCATCAATGGTCGAATCGCAGTGCTTGCCGATGCGAGCCGGCTGGACCTGGCCGGCATTTCGCTCCAAGCCACGGAGCGCGGCATTCTCGTGCAACGACCGAGCCGTATTTACTTTTCCGTGAGCGACTACGACGCGCCGGACTATCGCGGTACGGCGCATAGAGTCTGGTCGTCACCGCCGGTGACGTCGCCGGCAAAGGGTTCCCCCGACGGCTGATGCCTGCCAGTCCCATGCAGCAACGATTCATCGGAATACTCAAAACGATTCGCAGCGTGCTCGCGATGATCGTCGTCGCGGTGCTCGCGCTGTATGTCTATGACTACTACAAGCGCAGCGATCGACAGCATGCAATGGATGAAGCGTCGGTGATTCGCGAGCAGACCCGGACACTGCAGCTGCAGGCAGCGGCAGTGAATCAACGCCTGCAAAGCGTCGGCGAGCAAGCGCAAGCACTCAGCGCGGAGGTCGCAGGCCAGCGTGCTGCGGTGGAGCAGGACAGGTCGCAGCGGCTCGTCGCGCAGTCCCTGGTCGACGGACTGCAGGTCGCACAGGCATTACGGGTCGCTGTCGCTGAGAGTTACCAGACGAACCTGCAATGGCCCACATCGAATGCGGACGTCGGCATGCCGGCGCCTGCGCAGCTCACAGGGCAGTCACTGCAGAGTGCGACGATCGGTGGCAAGGGCGTGGTGACGCTGAAGTATGATGCCCAGACCGGGGTTGCCGGCGGCACGATCGAGCTGATTCCCCAGGCCGCTGCCACCGGTGTCACCTGGCGCTGCGCAACATCGAGTTATCCCGAGATCGCCGCGCTGGTTCCGCAGTGCCGCTTTGTCCCTGCTCCGGTGCCGTAGGCGCCTCCCTGCAAGCCACGCAGGACGCAAGCAGGCGTTGTCACTAGCCCATGGCGCAATTGAGCGGTGCGGCCGATAAATCGTTGCAATCTGTGTCACCGTGTCCGGGTACTCAGAACTCACAGCCGGTGGCGGCACACGGAGCTTCCATGTCGGTTTACCTGCTGCTGAAAGAAGTGATGACGGATACCACGGGGCCGGAAACCTGCCTGCGGGTCGTCGGCACGCGCGAGCCCCCCGGCAAGATGTCGGTCCAGATCGCGGTGAGAGGGGTGGCAAGTGTGCAGCTGCAGGGCAGGCTCGCGCGCGACGCTCCCTGGCTCGATATCGGCTCATTGCACACGCAATCGGCGCTGGCTTATATCGAACCGGTGCAGTTTCTGCGCGCCGTTTCCAGTGGCATGGCCGGCAACGCGGGTGTGTCGGTATGGGCTGCCTGGGCGTGGTGAAACAGCGGCTGCGGGAAACGCTGCAGTCCCATTGAGCCATTCCGGCGTAGTCGCCGGAATTGCCCGCAGGCAAATAGGAACAGCATCTCGCGTGAGCGGGCGTTCAGGCTATTTCTGCCGGCAAGTTGCCGACGTGCCGCCCGCCTGACGATTCTGCGGGGACGCGGCGCAGCATTTTGTATCGAGAGTGTTCACCGTCTCACATTCCGCGATACTGCTGCTGGCCAGAATGCGTGGTGGTGCCCACTATGCCGCCCCCAAACCGACCCAATCCAAGGCCCTGAGTTGACGGAAGCATCCATCACCGCGCTGGCGCTGGAAGAATCGCTGCTCAAGGAGTGGAGCGACTTTCACGCGCATGTCGAGCAGTTCGCTGCGTCCGCGGCCACGCGCGAGGAAGCCGAGCGCGTCGCCAACTATTCGCGCAACGATGTTTTCGTGGATTCCGTGGTCGATGCATTGAGCCTGTACCTCGCAGGACGCAATGAGTTCGATGCCAAGTTCGGCAGTTACCTGGACCTCTTGTTGATCCAGCGCGCGCACGATGAAGATATCGCGGTACTACAGAAGCTCGCGGCGAAGTTTGCCAAGGACGATAACATTGTCGGGCTGATCGGCCTGCTGCATCGACTGCGTTTGTATGGCGGCGATGCCCGCCTGGCACCGCTAATCGACTTCTGTTCATCGGCGCTGGTCAGGTTCGATGAGCCGGTGGATAACCTGGTCTGGGCGAAATCGGTCGGCATCGAGCCTGCGTCCGAATCGTGGAGCTTCAGCGTGCGTCTGGGCACGGCACCGCCACACTACTGGCTTGCACGCCGCGATGAACTCAAGCCGACCGATGTGTCGGTCGAACTGCTGGTAGCCAACGCACGCGAATGGCGCATTCAAGTTGCACGTCTGGATCGCCTGTACTCCGCGCAATGGCGCTCGTCAGGTATCACGGTGGCAACGGAAAATCTGCGCTACAAATCTCTGACGGCCTGGCCGGCGGCTGGCGGGCAGCGCCTGTTTCCGGTGTTCGCGATGCAGCTTGCCGATTATCTGCAGGTGACCTGGACACGCACGGCATGGATCAATGCGCAGGGTGTCGCTATCAACAAGCCGCAACTGCTGGAGTGGCTGCACTCCTGCGTGGATGAGTTCCGGCCGTAGGATCGCTAGGCTGCCGCGCAAGCTACCCGGTGCGCTCAAGGCGCTGCCACCCACGGGGTCGTTGATACGTCCACGTCTTCGCCCCTACATGCCGAACCGCGTGCGCGACCTTTGCTCGCGCCTCAGCTATGCTGCGACCCCGTTTCCAGCTGAGAACGTCTTAGCGATGCGCGATCGCTTGCCAAATATGAAACGACCCATCGGACTCCCTGTCACGAGGGTCGTGGAGCCAAGCAAAAAGCGTGGTTTTTGCTCGGCTCTCGCCGCGTTCGCGGCGGGGTACATCCATGTACCCGGGGGCACTCGATGAGATACGTTTCATGCTCCGGGATCGGCGGCACGCCGATTGACAACTGGCTACGTACTTCGCTCGCTGTCATGGCCATGGCACTCAACACAGCGGTCCATGTGCCGGTGTTACTGTGCGTGGCACTTGTCAAAGTCGTGTTGCCATCGGCAGGCATCCGCAAGGCGCTCAATCATGCGTTGATGGCCATTGCGGAAAGCTGGATTGCGGTCAATTCCTCGCTCCTCCGCGCGCTTACGCGCATCGACTTCGTGGTCACGGCCGATGCATCGCTGCACAGCGATGGGCACTACCTGGTGCTGGCGAATCATCAGAGCTGGGTCGATATCCCCGTGCTGCAGCTGATCCTCAATCGTCGCATTCCGTTGCTGCGTTTTTTCCTGAAGCAGCAGCTGATCTGGGTTCCGCTGCTGGGACTGGCATGGTGGGCGCTCGACTTCCCATTCATGAAGCGCTATTCGCGCGAAGTACTTGCCAGGCACCCGCAACTGGCGGGACGCGATGTCGAAGCCACGCGACGCGCGTGCGAGAAGTTCCGCAACATCCCCGTGTCGATCATGAACTTTGTCGAAGGCACGCGCTTCACGCCGGCGAAGCACCAACAGCAGGACTCGCCGTTTTCCCATCTGCTCAAGCCTCGTGCGGGCGGTGTCGCTTTCGTGCTGAGTGCGATGGGCGAGACGCTCCACGCCATCCTCGATGTGACGATTGCCTATCCGCAGGGCCGGCCCGGCATGGCAGACCTATTTGGCGATCGTATTCCGGCAGTACACGTGCACCTTCGCGAACTGCCCATTCCACCGGACTTGCTCGCCGGGGACTACCAGAACGATGCCGCCTATCGCGACCGGTTCCAGGCATGGATTAATACGCTATGGGAACAGAAGGACGCGCGGTTGGCGACGCTGGTCGCCGCTGCTCCGGCCGTGGCGGGTAATCCGCGGCCTGTCGCTCCGGTCAATGCGTCATCGAATAAACGATGTAGTTGATGGCGTACTGATAGGCGCGCGTCGTGTACTTCAATGAGTACTCGGGCGTATCGGCGTGCTCCCACGCATCGCCCAGGTCCATGTTGAAATTGATGACGACCATCAGCCGGCCGTGATCGTCGTATACCCCGCGCCAGTGCGGGATGTAGCCGTCGCGCTCATAAGTCTCGCCACTGTACAGCGAGATGATGCCAGGGATCTGGACGCGATCGTCGATGTCGTAGACGGCGTGAAATACCGGATCGGTTTGCGGAATGTCGAGAATCGGGCGATCGGGAAAAATTCGTCGCAAGCTCGCGGTAAAGCCTTCCCATTCCCGCGAACCGTGAAAGTCATCGACCATGAGAAAACCACCGCGTAGCAGATAATCGCGCAGGCGCGACGCTTCGGCGTCGTCCAACAACCAGCTGCCTACTTCGACGGCGTAGATCCACGGATGATCGAAGAGCGCATCGTCCATGATGGCAATGCGCTCGCCCGCGATACCGACGTTGACGCGAGTCAGTCGGCGTATGCCGCCGATCAAGTGCTCCTCGGCCTCGGGCCAGTCCGTCAGCCAGCGTTGGCGACCGCCGAAGTACATGCCACTGGAATAAATCAGACGGACGAACTGGAACTCCGAAGATTCCGGATGCGCAGTATCGAGTAGCGCTGCAGTCGACGATTCCGGCACGGACAGAGACTGATCGGCTCCACGCACTACCAACGCCAGCAGCATCATTGTCAGCACCGATACGAGCAACGCACGTGGCCGCTGTCGCAGAGCTGACAGGACGGAGCGCGGTGAGGGGCGGGCGGACAGCATGAGACAACCTTGGCATCTGCAGAGGCACTCTGGCAACGGGCTCTTGGAGCGCCACGGGAACCGATCGGTGTCATATGACTTCTGTAGTGACACTTCCGAGTCCTTAAGCGTGATGGCAGATTTCGAATACACCTTCGGCATTGAAGAGGAGTACTTCCTCGCGAATGCGCGAACCCGTAACCTGGCAGGCCATGCGCCACAGCGCCTGCTGGGGGATGCCAAGGCCAAGCTCGGCGACTCGGTGACTGCCGAACTGCTGCAATCGCAGATCGAGATTGCCTCGCCCGTCCTGCATGATTGCGCACAGGCACGCGCTGTGATGGTGCAGCTGCGTCGTGGACTGGCCGACGTGGCTGCGGAGCACGGCTTGCGCCTGATCGCGGCCAGCACGCATCCATTGGGTGCATGGCGCGAGCAACTGGTGACCGAGAAGCCGCGCTACGACCGATTGATGGCCGACTTCCGCATCATCGGGCAACGCAATCTGGTGTGCGGCATGCACGTACATGTTGCCGTGCCGGCCGACGTCGATCGGGTGACGCTCATGAATCGCGCCATGCCCTGGCTACCGTTGTTTCTGGCATTGAGCACCTCATCGCCATTCTGGAATCGGCGGATCACCGGCCTGCTCAGTTATCGCCAGGCGGTCTACGACGAATGGCCGCGTAGCGGCATTCCGGACTTCTTCGACGATCAGGTCGATTACGATGCCTTCACCGCGTTGATGCACAAGGCGGGCGCCGTCCCCGATGCCAGCTATTTCTGGTGGGCGATCCGGCCGGCACTGAAGTATCCGACGCTGGAATTGCGCATCGCGGATGTATGCACGCGCATCGACGACGGACTCGCACTGGCCGCCGCGTTTCGCTGTCTCGTTGCCGCGCTGATTCGGCAACCGGCTGCCGGCAACGTGCGCTCCACTCACACTCGCCGCATCATCGATGAGAACCGCTGGCGTGCCAAGCGCGATGGCACGGCCGCCACTTTCGTCGACGAGGCCTCCGGTACTGCCGTGCCGCTGCGTGAAAAGCTCGCCGAACTGATGCGTTTCATCGGCCCGGACGCGCAGCGGCTGGGATGCGAGCAGACCCTGCAGCAGATTGATCGCATTCTGGAATCGGGTACCAGCGCCCACGCGCAACTACGCATTTACAACGAGCAACGCGCGGGCGGGAGTGTCAATCAACTGGCGCTGCGCGAGGTCGTTGACTGGCTGGCGACAACGACGGCTTGTAGCGAGGAGCTGCACGGTGGCGCGCGGTAAAGTCATCATCGGCCTGTCGCCTCGACTGCTGCGCTCGGCGCCGGCAGAGCTGGGTTTCCGCGGCAAGACGCTGCAATATCTCGAGCAATCGATGGCGCATTGTGTGATGCGCCTGGGTGCGGTCGCCGTCATGATTCCCACGATCGAGCGCGGCGGCAGCATCGGCCAATGGGAAGTTGCCACCGGCGATTACATTGCCACGCTGGATGGACTGATTCTCCAGGGCGGTGCCGATATCGACCCGCGTGTGTATGGCGAGCAGCCGGGTGAACTGCTCGGCCCTATCGATGCGGTGCGCGATCGGTTCGAACTGGAGTTGCTGCGCGGTTTCGCTGAGGCCAACAAGCCCGTGCTGGGCGTCTGTCGCGGCATGCAACTGATCAACGTGGCATTCGGCGGTACGTTGCATCAGGACCTGGACGCCGCCGGGGTCGCGGGCCACGCGCATCGCAATGATGCGTTGTACGACGAGCATGCCCACGAGATCGAATTCGTTGCGGGTGGTTGGCTGCAATCCATTTACTCCGGCGCGCACCGCGCCCGCGTCAACTCCATTCATCATCAGGGCGTGAACCAGCTCGGCGCCGGCTTGATCGTCGAAGCACGCTCGACCGATGGCGTGGTGGAATGCGTACGGCACGAATCCTTCGCGTTTCTGCTGGGGGTGCAATGGCATCCGGAATTTCATGATGCGCGCTTTCCCGCATTGTTGCCGATGGAACCCTTGCTAGGCGCTTTTCTGGACGTCGCGGCGCAGAAACGGTGAGTGCGTGAATAGTGATTGGTGATTGGTGAATAGTGAATAGTGATTAGGGATTAGTGAACGGTAAGAACGAACGAGAACCGCGCAGATCCGGTTTGGTAAGAACCACGGACGCGCGGTTCTTACCCTTTGTCCATGGTCAGCTGGCCAGATAAAAAGATCCGAAATCATGCTGAAAGTGCCATTCGCGGGAACCCTCGCCGCGCCTTTGGTATTTGTTCGATCTGTGGCGCAGCGATGCAGGAAAGCCAACGTCTTTTCCCGCATCCCCATAGCAGTTCACGTTATTCCATACAACCCTCGGCACTTCCCGCTTCCCTGTTTGGCCATTCACTAATCACTATTCACCACTCACTTTCCATGAGAGGCAGGAGATGGACCATGGCGAAAGCAGAACCTACCCGCGCTGACGACGGCGTTCGCGATGCCCTCGGACTACTGGCACGTGACCGGCGTCTGCTGGCAGGCTTGTTCAAAGAGATCGATCTCGCTGCCGAACCGCAGCTTGATCCCCTGGCGCGGCGCATCTGCAAGATGCTGCGAGTTCATCTGCAGATCAAAGAGGAGATTCTGTACCCGGCGGCGCGACGGGTATTGCCGGAAGTCGCGCCGATCGAACGTTCGGAAGATGACAGTCGCACCATCCGTGAATCGCTGGCGCGGGTCGAATCGCTGACTCCCGACGATGCAGCATTCCTTCCGGCCGTGTACTTGCTGGCCGAACAGGTCGCTGTGCACCTGCGCCGCGAGGCAGACGAACTGCTTTCTGCCTTACGCGGTACGGTAATCGATCTGGTGTCGATCGGCATGGCCTTGGCCGAGCGTCGCGACACGCTGATGGACGTGCTCGGGCTGCACGCGGACGACGAAGAGGCCGCCATCTACCCGGCCGAAAATCCCGCACTGGCTCTCGCTATCGCCGGGCGACAACGTGATCGTTAAGGGCAAATGCCTACCCGCGGGGCGGCGCATCGCCGGCGCGTCATGCGTCGCTACGCCGGCGCCGTGACACGAAGCGTTGCAGCAGCATCGACAGGGCCAGCCAGCCGCCGACGATCGCAACCAGCATCGCGATGCGCAGCGGGGTCGGATGTTCGAGCACCGCGCGTAGCTGGCCACCGAACGCCGTAATCGCAATCATCCCCGGCGTCAGTCCCAGTGCCGTGCCGAACAGAAAGTCCACCACCGGCACGCCAATCGAGCCGGCCGCCAGATTGACGAGAGTGAACGGTGCAATCGGCATCATGCGCACCGTGGCAATGGCGAGCACGCCGTTGCCGGATAGCGCGGTGCGCACTTTCGCCAGCGTCGGCCCGAAGGCAGTGTGCGCGGTATGGCGGAAGAAGCGTGCGCCGACGAGTTGCGATACGAAGGCACTCGCCAGTGCACCGATCATCGATACCACGAATGCTTCCATGGGTTCCAACACCAGTGCCGTGGCGCCGATCAGCACGAGGACCGACATCGATACCAGCCCGCCGAGAATGAAAATTCCGATGATGGCCAGGGGTGCCCAGGGCTCGCTGCGGAACGGGCCGATCCATGCGGAGAGTCGTTGCGGGGAGATCCAATCGGCCAGAGGTGTGAATCGCCACAGCACGATGGAGGCGAGTACTAACGCCAGCGTGGCGAGCAGGATAATCCACCGCGCGCGATGCCGATTCGGGTGAGGGATTACTCCTGTCATGGGCGTTGCACTCCGGGGTAACTCATTCCATTCACCCGTTCTATCCGTGCGTCTGCAGCGTCAGATTCTCAATGAACTGCGGATCGACGCGCTCCGTGAGTTTGTACTTTCTGCCCGAGTAACTGTCGAACAGCGCCTGGTGAGAGGCAAGCGAGTGATCGCCATCGCGCCGGTAATATTCTTTGATCCATGCCAGCAGGAATTCGAATTTTGCATCCTGCGCCTGTTTCGATGGGTACTTGTGCGGCTCCCAGGGTCGCTGACGGCAGTTATCCATGCAAGCTTCCACGCCGGGCTCGAGGAATAGCAACAGCGGCGACCACTCCAGCGCAGCCTGCGCGAGGCTGGCGTAACAGCCTTCGATCACCCAGTGTTCGGTCGTGTTGCAGAATGCATGCACGTCGGCGATGGCATCGCGCGCATTGCGGGCAACACCAATCCTGCCGCGCTTCCAGGCAACGGTGTCCAGATCCAGCGCGGTGAGGTAGCGGTTGGCGGCAAGCTCGCGCGCCAGCGTCGACTTGCCGGAACCCGAGTTACCCAGAATCACGATCCGCATGTGGCTCTCCGAAGGCAACCGCTCGCTGATGATTTGCAGGTTGCAACGTCAGGATTTTACCGGTCCCTCGCAAGGCATTGTGCCGTACTGCCGGCAGTTCCTCCAAGGCCGGTGCGGCTGCGGATCTGCTCGATTGCCTTGAGGGGCGTTCGCAATCGGCGCGATTTACATTTCGATGCACGGCACTGAAAATCGATGCCTCACAATGCGCATTCTGACGATCAATAGCGGTTCATCCAGCCTCAAAGCGGCTCTCTATGCCATGAGCAGCGCCGAGCAGCGGCTGCTGTCGTTCCAGGTCGATGCAATCGGTCAGCCGAACAGCCGCGTCACTATCGAAACCGGCGCTGACGAAGTTTCCGCTGTGAAGTCGGCTGCGTCCGAATCGACGCGAGTCGATCACGACGCCGCCCTGCAGTTGCTGTTCGACGCATTGACCGGGCGACAGCTGAGCTTCGACGCGGTCGGCCATCGAATCGTGTATGGCGGACCGGACTATCGCGAGCCGGCGCAACTCGATGCAGCGATGCGGTCAACATTGCAGACGTTCGCAGCGAGGGATCCGCAGCATATGCCACAGGCATTGCACGCGGTCGATGTGATTGCCACGCAATTCCCCGCGATGCCCCAGGTGGCATGCTTCGATACGGCGTTCCATCACGCCATGCCGGACGTCGCCCGGAAATTTGCCTTACCGCAGCATTACTTCGAAGCGGGCATACGCCGGTACGGATTTCACGGCCTGTCGTACGAATACATTGTCGGCGAACTGCAAAAATTCGCAGGTCGGGCGGCGGCGCGCGTGATCGTCGCACATCTGGGCAGTGGCTCCAGCATGGCGGCGATTCTCGACGGCAAGAGCATCGACACGTCGATGGGATTCACGCCGGAATCCGGACTGGTGATGAGCAAGCGCGCCGGCGACATCGATGCGACCGTCGTGCTGCATCTCATTGAGGAGGGCATGACACCGCAATCGGTACGCAGGTTGCTCGGATCGCAGTCCGGACTGCTCGGCATCTCCGACAGCAGCGGCGATATGCGACAGCTGCTCGCCGCGGAAGGCGCAGATTCCCGCGCGCGCGCGGCAGTTGCGATGTATTGCTACGCGGCGCGCAAGTATCTCGGGGCTTATGTGGCGGCGCTGGGCGGCCTGGATACTCTGGTGTTCACCGGAGGCATCGGCGAACGCGCCAGTCAGGTACGCGAACGGATCTGTGAGCGGCTGCAATGCTTCGGTATTCAACTCGACGCCGCGCGCAACCGGCAGCATGCGGCAGTCATCTCCAGCGACCACAGCAACGTGACCGTAAGAGTCATGCAGACCGACGAAGGCCTGATGGTCGCGAGACACACGGCGCGGATCGCTCAGCAAGGCATGGCGACTTGAAGGCCCCGCAAAAGCTGAACTGGGGCGACGCGCCGATCACTTGAGTCCGACAGGCTGCCAGGGTCTGCGAAAGCGTCTCGGTGTGTCTGGATGAACATAGCGAAAAACCGGCTAGCGTTATATCCTTGTGAATATCGCGAAATCCGCGAACCTGCGACGAATATCGACTGCGCTCCTCGGCGCCGTGTTCCGACGCCGTGCGGCACGCGCTGGTGTCGCTGCGGAAACGGGGCATGTGCCGAGGGTGTTGGTTGCTGGCTATGTCACAAGATTTGGGGATTCGATCGATGCACTCGCTGATGCGGATAGTTGCGGTGACCGCGCTCGGCGGTGCGATCACAGACGTCCAGGCGCAGGAAGAGAACGTATTCTCCCTGGGTAAGATCACCGTGGCCGCGCCGCGACTGCAGAGCGATATCGGCGATGATGTCGTGACGACGGATGAGGTCTGGAGCTTCAATCGCAACACACTCGATGAGGCCGTGAAGCTGATTCCTGGCGTGACCAGTACTTTCGACAGCACCGGCCGTCGCAACGAACGTGACATTCTGGTGCGTGGGTTCGGGCGCTTGCAGGTGCCGCTGTCGATCGATGGCATTCGCGTCTATCTGCCGGCGGACAATCGGCTCGACTTCAGCCGCTTTCTGACGCAGGACCTGGCTCAGATTCAGGTGCAGAAGGGCTACGCCTCCGTACTGGAGGGTCCCGGCGGCATGGGCGGTGCGATCAACCTGGTGACTCGCAAACCGACCAAGGAATTCGAGATGCAAGTGCAGAGCGGTGCGTCGTTCGACAACGATGAGTCGTCCGACGGCTGGAACGGTTACGCCATGGTAGGTACCCGGCAGGACCGCTACTACCTGCAGGCTAGCGGCAGCTATCTGGATCGCGATCACTGGCGTCTGTCGGACGACTTTCGCCCGACCGCGATCGAGAACGGCGGCGATCGCGACAGCTCTGACAATCGCGATTGGCGCGTGAACGTCAAGGCGGGATGGACGCCGAATGCCACCGACGAATACAGCCTGAGTTACACCGCGCAGTCCGGTGCGAAAGGTGCGCCGCTGCATGTCGGCAACAATCCACCGAATCCGCCCAACAGTTACTGGCGCTGGCCCTGGTGGGACATCAAGAACCTGTATTGGTTATCGACGACGCAGCTCGGCGAGTTGGGCTACGTGAAGACACGCCTGTTTCACAACAAGTTCGAAAACGCGCTGTACGCTTACGACAACGCCACGTATACGACCCAATCCGCGAACGGCCGCTTTCGCAGCATCTATGACGACACCGGCTACGGCGGTAGCGTCGAGTTCGGTCTGCTGTCGATACCGCGCAATGAACTGAAGGCCGCGATGCACTATCGCCACGACGAACACATGGAGCGCAATCTGAATCGTCCGACCAGCCCGGCCTTCAGCTCGGTCGAACCGTGGCAGACGACCGAAGAAGTCACCTGGTCGCTGGCGCTGGAGAACACGTTCAAAGCGAGTGAGGCTATCGATCTGGTTGCCGGCTTCGGCTACGACAACAACCAACTGAAGCAGGCGCAGGAGTTCAATGCGACGGCCGGTCTGTTCGGCTATCCGATCGGCGACAGCCATGCCACCAGCGTGCAGGCACTCGCCCGCTGGCGTTACACCGACGGCGCAGCACTACACGCCAGCATTTCCTCGCGCACCCGCTTCCCGACCATATTCGAACGCTATAGCACTCGCTTCGGTACCGCCGTGCCGAATCCGCAGCTCGATCCGGAACGCGCCATCAACTACGAGATCGGCTGGGATGGCCGCTTCGGCGACAAGACCAGTCTGACTGCCGCCGTGTTCTACAGCGATGTGCAGGACGTGATCCAGACGATCGTCGTCGCGGCGGGACCGCCGCAGCTAACGCAGACCAGTAATGTCGGCGACGGCGAGTTCTATGGTGTCGAGCTGGGTTTCGACTCTCAGGTCACAGGCAGGCTGCGGCTCGGTGCCAACTATTCGTACCTGAAGCGCGCTATCAACGATCCACTGCAGCCCAATCTCAAAGCGACCGGGACACCGACGAACACAGGCTTCGTCTATGCCAGCTATCGCCCGATCGAGCTGCTTGCGATCATGCCAAGCATCGAGTTCGCAGACGCTCGCTGGAGCGATGTGACGGGCGGTGGTTACCGCCAGGTTGGCAAGTACACGCTCATCAACCTGCAGATCCAGTATCAGCCGCTCGCCGGCATCGAGTTCGCGGCCGGCGCACGCAACCTGCGCGATGCAAACTTCCAGCTTGCGGATGGCTATCCCGAGGCAGGCCGGACGTTCTTCACGAAACTCGATATCAGTTTCTAAAACACAGTCCAGCTTAAGTCGCGTGAATTGCCGGTCTTCAATGCTTCGCCGTTCGCGCACTGCCTTTGAGACGCTGTGTCTTCGCGATCGAGCGTCGTGGGGTGGCTGGGGCCGCTGGGCCCGCCGACACTTTGTGCGCAATCGTCTCGAAGTGACTGAGCGCCAGGGCATTGATCTTCTGTTCGAACTTGCGATACGCCGTAATGACCGACTGGCCCAGTTCTGTCAGCTCGGCGCCGCCGCCGCCAGCGCCGCCGATGCTGGTTCTGACCAGCGGTACGCGAAACGATCGATTGAGATTGTCGAGCAACTGCCAGGCGCGCCGGTAGCTCATGTCGAGATCGCGCGCGGCCTGCGACAAGGAACCCGATTCATGCATTTTTTCGAGCAGTGCGATCTTGCCCGGGCCGATGGCATGGTCCGATCCAAAGTCCACGCGCAAGGTGACTTTGAGTGTGGTCATTCGCAGGCTCCTGAGGGATAGGCGAGATTAACGCAGCCATTCCCATGCGCCAACCTGGGAGGCTGCGATCGTAAGACTGACGCTTTCGGCTCTTCACCATCGAGACGACCCTTTATGATTTCCTTCAGCCGTCGACCGCTTGCAGTTGTGCTGCTATTCCTCCTGGGCCTCGCCGGTGCCCTAGCCCAGGAGCGCGAACCGCTGCTCGTGTTCGGTGCCGCTTCGCTGGCCGATGCCTTGCAGAGGGTGGGCGATGCGTACACGCAGTCGACGGGAACGCCTGTCAAGTTCTCGTTCGCTGCCAGCTCGGCGCTGGCCAAGCAGATCGAATCCGGTGCCCAGGCCGATGTGTTCATGTCGGCCGACCAGGAGTGGATGGACTACCTCGATCGGCAGCAGTTGCTCAAGCCAGGGACGCGCCAGAGTCTGCTCGGCAATCGACTGGCATTGATCGCGCCAGCGGACAGCAAGGTAAGCATCAAGCTCGGGCCGAATGCACCGATCGGGGCAGCCCTCGGTGATAAGGGACGCCTTGCTACCGGCGATCCGGATTCCGTGCCCGTCGGCAAGTATGCGAAGGCTGCACTCACGTCGTTGCAGCTGTGGGACTCGTTGCAGGCACGGATCGCGCGCGCGGAAAATGTGCGCGCTGCGCTGACCTATGTGGCGCGGGGCGAGGCGCCCTTGGGGATTGTGTATGCCACTGACGCCGCGATCGAGCCGAAGGTTCGCATTGTCGATTTATTTCCGGACAGTTCGCACACGCCGATCACGTATCCGGTCGCAGCAACGAAGATGGCAAAGGCTGCCAGCGATTCCTTTGTGTCATTCCTGCGCAGTGAGGCAGCGCTTGCGACCTTCAAGGCCGCCGGCTTTACGATCGTCAATGCACAGGGCACTGCCGCCACCGATCCCTGCAGCGGCTTTCAGTACGATGTCAGCGAAGAGCTGAAGCTGTTTGCGGGTTCGCCACGCAAGATCGTCGCGGCAGCCTCGACGGATGCACCGCCGACGCTGGAAGCAAGGCAGCTGTATGAAGTTGCGCTGACCGAGCAGTCGAAGGTGCGTTTCGGCGAGCCGCCGACGAAGCCCACGGTGAATGAGGGCTCATATGCCGGCATGGTGCGCATCGCTGCCAGTTCGGCAAAGACGATACGCATCGCCCTGAATGAGCCTGCCTGGATCGATGTCCTCGACGGCCGGCGCAATCTGGATTCATCGCGACATGCCGGCAGTCACAATTGCAAGCTGGTGCGCAAAAGCGTCGAGTTCAGCGTGGAGCCCGGGCGCGCGCTGATCGTGCAGTTGAGTGGCAGCACGGAGAGGTCATTGCGCATTGCCGTGATGCGCTGACGGCTGGCTGTATTCCTTTACGCGTTCTTTACGCCGGGTGCTCGCTTTCTTGCGACATCCTTATCTCGCTATCCGTAGGATTTACTCATCCGCGAATGTCCGCGCCGGATTGTTGGTGAATCTCATGTCCGATCTGATCTTCGTGTCGCTGATCTTGATGGCGTGCGTCACTACCTACCTGCTGATCGTCGGCCTCGCCAAGCTCGGAGGTGTCGAATGACCTTCGTGCAGCTACTGGCGAACATCGCCGTGGCGCTGGCCGCCTATCTCATCTATGCATTGCTCCGGGCGGAGAAATTCTGATGACGATCGCCTCCATTGCGTCATCTATAGCTTTGGGCGTGCTGCTGCTCGGCAGCGTCATTCTCTGCGCGCGGCCGCTGGGCAGATACATTGCCGATGTCATGGAAGGCCGCCCCATCCTGGCACTGCGTCTCGGTGGTGAGCTTGAGCGTGCTTTGTACCGAGTAGCCGGTATCGATCCGGCTCGCGAGACCGGTTGGAAGCAGTACGCGCTCAACCTGTTGCTGTTCAGTACCTGCGGTGTGCTGTTCGTTTACCTGTTGCAGCGTGTGCAGCTGTGGCTGCCGCTCAACCCGCAGTCATTCGGTAACGTCACGCCGGACTCTGCGTTCAATACCGCGATCAGTTTCGTCACCAATACGAACTGGCAGGGCTATGCCGGCGAATCGACCATGAGCTACCTGACGCAGATGCTGGGGCTCGCGGTTCAGAACTTCGTGTCGGCTGCGACGGGCATCGCGGTGGCCATCGCGCTGATTCGAGGGTTCGCACGGCATGCCTCGCCGACGGTCGGTAATTTCTGGGTCGACCTCACGCGCTCGACGCTGTACTTGCTGTTGCCGGCGGCCACGCTGATCGCCATCGTGCTGGCGTCGCAGGGGGTGATCCAGAATTTCGCTGCGTTCAAAGACGTGACCACCGTTGCGCCGACGACCTATGCACCGCCGGACGAACCTACCGGGCCAGGCACGAATACCGGCGCCGGTACGGCGACGCTGAGCACGACAACCGGCACGCAGACATTGCCGATGGGACCGGTGGCCTCGCAGGAAGCGATCAAGGAACTCGGCACCAACGGCGGCGGCTTCTTCAACGCGAATTCGGCGCACCCCTTCGAGAATCCGAATGCCTTCACCAACTTCCTGGAGCTGTTCGCCATCCTGCTGATCCCCGCGGCGCTCACCTTCACGTTCGGTGCGATGGTCGGCGATGCGCGGCAAGGCTGGGCCATTCTGGTCGGCATGACGATGCTGTTCACGGCGCTGTGGCTCGTTGCGGCGTCGAGCGAGCAGGCCGGCAATCCACTGCTGGTATCGCTGGGCGTCGACCAGCAGGCCAGCGCCGATCAATCCGGCGGCAACATGGAAGGCAAGGAGACGCGTTTCGGCATCGGTGCCTCGGCGTTGTTTGCCACGGTGACGACCGCGACATCGACCGGCGCCGTCAACAGCATGCACGACTCGATGACACCGCTCGGCGGGTTGGCACCGATGTTCCTGATGCAGATCGGCGAAGTGGCCTTCGGCGGTGTCGGTTCCGGGCTGTACGGCATGCTCATCTATGCACTGCTCGGCGTGTTCATTGCCGGTCTCATGATCGGCCGCACGCCGGAATATCTTGGCAAGAAGATCGAAGCATTCGACATGAAGATGACGTCGATCGCGATTCTCGCGACGCCCCTCGTCGTGCTGATCGGTACCGCGGTGGCGGTCTCGGTGGCATCCGGCAAGGCTGGCGTGGCCAACCCAGGCGCGCATGGCTACGCGGAAATCCTGTATGCGTTCTCCTCGGCGGGCAACAACAACGGCAGTTGCTTCTGCGGGCTGTCCGCGAACACGCCGTTCTACAACACGGCACTGGGTCTTGCGATGTGGTTCGGCCGCTTTTGGGTGCTGATTCCGGTGCTCGCCATTGCAGGCTCGCTTGCCGCGAAGAAGCGCGCGCCGGTGACTGCCGGCACCATGCCGACCCATGGACCCTTGTTTGTCGTACTGCTGATGGGATCGGTGCTGCTCATCGGCGCGCTCACGTATGTCCCGGCGCTTGCGCTCGGACCCGTGGCGGAACATCTCATGATCGCGCGCTGAAACAGATCGTCCGGGTCATTCGCAGGTTGCATCATGTCGCGAGAAAAACTCTCCATGTTCGACAAGGCGCTGGTCGGTCCGGCGCTGCTGGATACGCTGCGCAAGCTGGACCCGCGCGCGCAGTGGCGCAATCCCGTGATGTTCGTTGTCTACATCGGCAGCATCATCACCACAGTGCTGTGGATTCAGTCGCTGGGCGGCGGCGCAGCCGAGGCACCTTCAGGATTCATTCTCGGTATCTCAAGCTGGCTGTGGCTGACCGTGCTGTTCGCCAACTTCGCTGAAGCGATGGCCGAAGGGCGCAGCAAAGCGCAGGCGGCGTCGTTGCGCGGGCTCAAGCAGACGGTACAGGCGAAGACGTTGACCGACCGCAAGCGACGCGAGCTGTACCTGAAAGTGCCGGCGACACAGCTGCGCATCGGCGACATCTGCGTTGTCGAAGCGGGGGATCTGGTGCCGACCGACGGCATCGTGATCGACGGTGCGGCGTCCGTGGACGAAAGCGCCATCACGGGCGAGTCCGCACCGGTCATCCGCGAAGCAGGCGGCGACTTCTCCTCGGTCACGGGGGGCACGCGGGTGCTGTCGGACTGGATCGTCATGAAAGTAACGGTCAATCCCGGGCAGACATTTCTCGACCGCATGATCTCCATGGTCGAAGGCGCACGACGTCAGAAGACACCGAACGAGATCGCGCTGACCATTCTGCTGGTCGCCCTGACACTGATCTTTCTGCTGGTGACGGTGACGCTGTTGCCGTTCTCGGCCTATGGTGCCGAGGTATCGAAGATCGGTGCCGCGGTGTCTATCACGGCCTTGATTGCCTTGCTGGTCTGCCTGATTCCCACCACGATCGGTGGCCTGTTGTCGGCGATCGGCATTGCCGGCATGAGCCGCATGATGCAGGCGAATGTCATTGCCACTTCCGGCCGCGCGGTCGAAGCGGCGGGCGATGTCGATGTCCTGTTGCTCGACAAGACCGGAACGATCACGCTGGGCAATCGACAGGCCGCGGCCTTTGTGCCGGCGCCTGGTGTGACCGAGGCGGAACTCGCCGATGCAGCGCAGCTGGCGTCTCTGTCCGATGAAACCCCGGAGGGCCGCAGCATCGTCGTCCTCGCCAAGCGCTATCACATTCGCGAGCGAGCAGCGCAGAACATGACGTTCATTGCGTTCTCGGCGCACACGCGCATGAGCGGTGTGGATACGCCCGATCGCAAGATCCGCAAGGGCGCTGCCGATGCCATCGATAGCCACATTCGCTCCTTCGGCGGCGCCATGCCGGCCGAAGTCCGGCAAACCATCGAGTCCGTCGCCCGGCGCGGCAGCACGCCGCTGGTCGTCAGCGATGGCGCGCGCGTGCTGGGCACGATCGAGCTCAAGGACATTGTCAAAGGCGGCATCAAGGAGCGCTTTGCCGAACTGCGCCGCATGGGCATCAAAACCATCATGATCACTGGCGACAATGCGACCACGGCGGCGGCCATCGCTGCCGAAGCGGGCGTCGATGATTTTCTCGCGGAGGCGACGCCGGAGATGAAACTGCAGTTGATCCGCGAGCAGCAGTCGCAGGGCCGGCTCGTCGCGATGACGGGTGACGGGACGAATGATGCGCCGGCGCTGGCGCAAGCCGATGTGGCGGTAGCCATGAATTCCGGCACCCAGGCCGCGAAGGAAGCCGGCAACATGGTCGATCTCGACTCGAATCCGACGAAGCTCATCGAAGTGGTCGAGACCGGCAAGCAGATGCTCATGACGCGCGGCTCGCTGACCACGTTCAGCATTGCGAACGATCTGGCAAAGTACTTCGCCATCGTTCCGGCGGCCTTCGCGACCACGTATCCGCAGTTGAATGCGCTGAACATCATGGGCCTGGCGACGCCCTCATCCGCGATTCTGTCGGCAGTGATCTTCAATGCGCTGATCATTATTTTTCTGGTACCGCTCGCGCTCAAAGGCGTGCGGTATCGTCCGATGGGCGCCGCTGCACTGCTGCGCCGGAATCTGCTGATCTACGGGCTCGGCGGCATTCTCGTCCCCTTCGTCGGCATCAAGCTGGTCGATGTCGCGTTGGTTGCCGTCGGTGTCGTCTGATCAACCAGACCGATCAACCAGACTGATCAATCAGACTTATCAACCAGATTGGGCAAGCTCACTCAGCCGCGCTCAAGCCATCAGGGTTCGTACCACCGCCATGTTGCACTCGTCACTTCGTCCCGCGCTGGTTGCCACGATGGTCATATTTGCATTCTTCTCGCTGCTGACGGGCCTGGCATATCCGCTGCTCGTGACCGGCATTGCGCAGGCGGCGTTCGCGGATCGGGCCAATGGCAGCCTGATCGTGACAGCCGGTGAACCGGTCGGTTCGATCCCCCGAGGATCAATCCCGCGAGGATCAACCCCCCGAGGATCAACATTGATCGGTCAGCACTTCACGGGGCCGGGATATTTCTGGGGCCGGCCTTCGGCGACCGGCACCCGGCCTTATAACGCGCTGGCGTCGGGCGGCAGCAACCAGGGTCCGCTGAATCCGGCATGGCTCGATGCAGTGAAGATGCGCATAGACACATTGCGCGCGGCCGATCCTGCGAACACCGCGAGTATCCCGGTGGATCTGGTGACGGCGTCGGCGAGCGGCCTGGACCCGCACATCAGCGTGGCGGCGGCGAAATACCAGACGGCACGCGTTGCCAGAGCGCGCAACCTACCGGTTACCACGATGCAGTCGTTGGTGGCCAAGCACACACAGGGGCGCTGGCTTGGCATCTTCGGTGAGCCGCGGGTCAACGTGCTCGAACTCAACATTGCGCTCGATGCCCTTGCGCTCGATGCCACCAGGTAAAGGACTCCATCAGGCCTTACTTGGCCCATCATCGGAGCACATAATTCGGATGCATGTCGTCCACGACACCTAACACACGACCGTCACCCGAAGCCTTGCTTGCCGAGGCGAGCCGTAGCGGGCGCGGCCGTCTCAAGATATTCCTCGGCGCAGCGCCCGGCGTCGGCAAGACCTTCGAGATGCTGCTCGTGGCACGCCGCAAACGGGAGGAGGGTGTCGACGTCGTTGCGGGCGTGGTCGAGACGCACGGTCGCGCCGAAACCGAAGCGCTGCTCGACGGTCTCCCGCAATTGCCTCGCCGCCAGATCGAATATCGCGGTCGCTCGCTTACGGAGTTCGACCTCGATGCCATGCTGATGCGCAAACCCCAACTCGCATTGATCGACGAACTCGCGCATAGCAACGTGCCGGGCGCGCGTCACGCGAAACGCTACCAGGATGTGCAGGAACTGTTGGCGGCGGGCATAGACGTCTATACCACGCTCAATGTGCAGCACATCGAAAGCTTCACCGATCTGGTCGCGCGCATTACCGGCGTGGAGATTCGCGAAACCGTGCCCGATGCGTTCATCGATCTGGCACAGGATGTCGAGTTGATCGACCTGCCGCCTGACGATCTCGCCGAACGCCTGCAGCAGGGCAAGGTGTACGTGCCGGAGCAGGCGCGACGCGCGCTCGATCACTACTTCTCGCGCGGCAACCTGCTGGCGTTGCGCGAACTGGCGCTGCGCGCTGCCGCCGAGCATGTCGACGACGATCTCGCCACTTTCATGCAGGCTCATGCCATCCGTGGGCCATGGCCGGCGCGCGGGCGTGTCGTGGTGTGCATCGACGCCTCTGCAGCCAGCGAGCATTTGTTGCATGCAACGCAGAGGCTGGCTGACCAGCGGCACCTGCCATGGACGGCGATTTCCGTGCAGACATTGGAAGGCGCGGCAATGCTCGCAGCGCGCGAACAGCTCGAAGCGAATCTGGCGCTGGCATCGCAGCTCGGCGCGGAGACGGTATTGTTGACCGCAGATCGTATCGGCGATGCCATCGTCGAGTATGCGCGCGCACACAATGCCGCGCAGATCGTCATCGGTCGATCGCGCAACGGCCCGCGCCGCTGGTGGCGGCATCGCAACCTGGCGCAGTGGTTGTTCACGCATGCACGCGATTTCGAGATTACGGTGGTCAGCGAGTCCAAGGTCGCGGACGGCGCCCACGCCCGTAAAAACAGCGCTCTGACCGGCAGCGTCTCGTGGATGTCGTGGCGGGATGCCTATATCGCGATCGGCTGTACGATGGGCGCCGCGGCGATCTGCTGGTTGCTTGACTCCTGGGTCGGCAGCGTGAACCTGGCATTGATATTTCTGCTGGGTGTGACATTTGCCGGTGCCAGCGGCGGACTGGCAGCCGCGTTTCTCGGCAGCGCGACCAGCTTCCTCGCCTACAATTATTTTTTCACCGAACCGCGTCTCTCGCTCAACGTCAGTGAGCCTCAGGATCTTACGGCGCTGCTGGTGTTTCTGGGCGTTTCGCTGATCGTCGGCCAGCTGGCAGGCCGGTTGCGCCGGCAGGCAAGCGATGCATGGCTGTCGACCCGACGAGTCGAAACCCTGTTCGATTTCTCGCGCCGGTTGACGACGGCGATCGACGAGCAGGATCTGCGCAACGCTGCGTCCGAGGGCATCAGTGATTTGTTGGGTCGGCCTTGCGTCGTGTTGCGTCCCCTCTCGGACCAGCGCATCGAGGCACCCGATGACAAAGTGCGTGCGCGTGAGTTTCGCGACACCGATCAGGCCGCCGCCGACTGGGCATTTGCGCATCGTGAACCGGCGGGTCACCACACCGGAACCTTGCCGGCGGCAGGTTGGTACTTTCTTCCGGTATCGGAGGGGACTCGGGCACTCGGTGTGATTGGCGTGCACATGCCGGGTACCAACGATGTCGTGACTGCGGAGCAAAGTCGTCTGTTGTTCACCCTGCAGTCGCAACTGGCCGCAACCTGGGAACGCCTGCGATTGCGCAAGGTGATGCAGGACGGAGAACTGCAACGCACGACGGATTCGCTGCGCGCAGCCTTGCTGGCCTCCGTCTCGCACGATCTGCGCACCCCATTGGTGTCGATTACCGGTTCGCTGACGGCCTTGCGAGAGCTGTCGGCGAACATGCCGGAATCCGATCGCGGCGCGTTGCTCGATGCGGCGATCGGCGAGGCCGCCCGGCTGAATCGCCTGATTCAGAACCTGCTCGACATGACGCGTCTGACACACGGGGGGCTCAAGCTGCAATTGACCGAGGTGGACGTGCGCGATGCTGTCAGCGAGTCGGTGACGCGAGTCGGCACGCTATTGACGGCACACGAGGTCGCGATTGCGATCGCCGCCGATGCCGGTGCCGTGCGTGCGGATCGAACGCTGCTGGGCCAGACGCTCGTCAATCTGCTGGAGAATGCTGCCAAGTTTGCACCGCCCGGCAGTACCATTCGGATCGAAGCGCGACGCTTGGCGAGTCAGGCGGTGATTGCCGTCATCGATCGTGGTGCCGGTATTTCCGCCGCCGATCGGCCTCACATCTTCGATCTGTTCTATCGTGTCGAGCAGCGCGATTCCGGCGTCGGTGGCAGCGGACTGGGCCTGGCGATCTGCAAAGGCTTTGTCGAAGCGATGGGCGGCACGATTCGCGCGAGCACCAACACCGACGGAGTGGGTACTGCCATCGAGGTGACATTGTCCGCCGCCGCTGCAGATGTCCGCAGGCTTGCCGAAGCATCCGCATGAATGCAATCCCGAAGATCATGATCGTCGACGACGAAAGCCAGATCCGCCTGTTCCTGCGGATCACGTTGAAGGCCGCCGGCTATGACTCGATCGAGGCAATCAATGGACGCAGCGCGATCGAGCTATGTACAGGCAAACACCCGGATCTCGCCCTGGTGGATCTCGGCCTGCCGGATATTTCCGGTATCGAAGTCATTCGCGCCGTTCGCGTGTTCGCCAAGCTGCCCATCATCGTGCTGTCGGCCCGCGCCGAAGAAGAAGACAAGGTCGAAGCGCTCGACGCGGGTGCCAACGACTACGTACAGAAGCCTTTCAGCACCGCCGAGCTGCTGGCCCGCATTCGTGCCTCGCTGCGCATTCACTCGGGCGAGTCGACCGACCCTGTCATCGAGGCCGGCGCGCTGCGCATTGACGTCGCCGCGCACGAAGTCCGCCTGCATGGCGGCATCGTCAAACTCTCGCCGAAGGAGTTCGGCTTGCTGGTGGTGCTGGCTCGCGCCGCGGGCCGCATCTGTACGCATGCACAATTGCTGGAACAGGTCTGGGGCCGCACGCATCGCGACGATGTCCAGTATCTGCGCGTTTACATCGGTCAACTGCGCGAAAAGCTCGGCGATACACAAGGCGTGCCGCGATACATCGTCAACGAACCGGGCATTGGCTATCGGTTGATCGCCGAAGGCGCGTAACCAGTTCGCCGCTCCTGCTCCATTGCTGTTACGCGGTGCCCACTCGCGATTTGAACCCGAGCGGTAGACGCCACTCGGAAGTGACAGAAGCAGCGGATTTCAAGTTAGAATGCGCCCCGTCGTGGGCCTGTAGCACAACGGTTAGTGCAGGGGACTCATCAAGAAAGGTGCCTTCGTGGTGAAAGCCGCGAAGTGGACGGGATGAATTCAGGGAAACCTTCGGATCGATCGCGATTCATGGCAATCCTGAGCCAAGCCGGCGGTACACCGCCGGAAGGTGCAGAGACTACCTGAGGGCTGCAGTGCCCTTGATTACAGGCTAGAGCGTCCCGCGCCCTCCCGGCTCTCACGAGCTGCGGGTGAAGAGATAGTCCACTCTTGCTGGAAACAGCAAGAATCAGTGAATCCCTTGGTTGCAGGTTCGAATCCTGCCGGGCCCACCATTCTGCACCGCTCAATGGTGGGCGACAGCAGGATGAGAACCTGCAACGCAGTTGCGGGTTCGACAAAATCGCCGGGAGCGATTTTGAACACCATGCGAATCGATAGAGATTCGCGTGGTGGCCCCCAATGGGGGTGGAGTGCATGGATGCACGGAATCATCCTGCCGGGCCCACCATTTGAGCTTTCGCAGGTGTTTGTTGTGCATGAAACCAAGGATTGGCCGGAATTGATTACTGAGTGTTGACGTTGGACGTGCCTGGAGAGATGCGGCTACTGTCTGCCGCCAGACGTCAGTGCACGTGAGAAGTACACGAGGTGTTTTCGGTTCCTTAGCTTGAAGAGCTGTGCGGGTCGATTTGCGCCTGCTCGGCGACGAGGTACTTCTTCCAGCAGATCTGTTGCAAGAACCCGCGTGCGAAATGCCTTCTTCTCGAGCGACCTGTCGAGGGTAATTTCGTAGACATGCTGGAGTTCGCTAAGCGTGAACTCCGCAGGCATGAGAAACGCGGGCAACGAGGTGTATTCGACTTTGTTTCGCAGGCGTGTGATCGCCGCTTTCAGTATTTCTGTATGGTCGAACGCGAGCTTCTCGCGTATTCGATTGCCGTCCACATTGGCCCATTTTACGTCAGATGCGTTTCCGCCCGGTACGAGCGATACATCGTCGGATGCCATCAATGCAAAGTAGACGTGTGTAGCTGACCACCCTCGGGGGTCGCGACTTGCACCCCCCCAACTTCCCACCTGCTCCAGATAAGGCGCCGAAATCCCCGCCTTCTCCTTCAATTTGCGCAAGGCGCAGGACTCCAAGTCCTGATCGACTCTGAGATCGATGAATCCACCTGGTAGTGCCCATTGTCCAGGAAAGGGCTCTTCGTGCGCATCCGGCCGCCTGACCAGTAGCACCCGCAGCGCATCTTCCACTACGGAGAAGATCGCCAGATCCACCGTGGCGAGTGGCCTGGGAAATGTAAGTGACTGTTTCATATTGCTAATCAGATTTAAACCGAAGTAGTGCGGGATGCTGCGTTGACATTCTAAATTTCTTAGTGGTACTGTGCCACCATGTTAGTGGGATAGACCCACTTAGTAAGGAGCGCACATGTTCGGTTTCCGGTTCATCAAGACACAACCAACCACGTACCTGTTGGCGTTTCGCGGCGGCAAAGTCGTAGCCGAAGGTGCCGGTCTGTCGCTCTTCTACTATTCGCCCACCACGACGCTGGTAGCAGTTCCGATTGCGAGTCGGGAGGAGCCGTTCATCTTCGAGAAGATCACGGCTGACTTTCAGACGGTCACGATCCAGGGACATGTGTCGTTCCGGATTGCCGAGCCGGTCAAGACGGCTGGTCTGTTGAATTTCGCTCTGAAGCCGGACGGAGCTACGTATACGACGAAGGATCCGGAGAAGCTGCCTGAACGCGTTGTCGCCCTGGCTCAGGTATTGGTGCAACAGGTCATTCAACAGACTGAACTCGCCGATGCCATACGCAGTGCCGGCAAACTTGCGGAGGTGGTCTTGCTGGGACTACGGAAGAATCCGGAGATTGCCGCGTTGGGCGTCCAGGTTCTGGGCCTGGCGATTCTCGCCATCAAGCCGACACCTGAGACGGGACGGGCCTTGGAAGCCAAGGCCCGCGAGGCAATTCTGAGAGGCGCGGATGAGGCGATTTATGCGCGCCGCAACGCGGCGGTAGAGAACGAACGGGCCATCAAGCAGAGCGAACTCGACACCGAGATTGCCGTAGAGCAGAAGAAGCGGACCATTCGAGAGACGCAGATGGAGGCCGAAGCGTCTGTCAGGCGGAAAAAGAATGAGCTGCGCGAGGCGGAGATGGAAGCTGATATCGCCATCGAAAATCGCCGCCAGGACTTCGTCAAAATCAATGCCGACAACATCCGCATAACGGCACAGGCCGAGGGGGATCGAATCGGCGCCGTCATCAAGGCGCTGGATAAGGCAGATCCCCGAATTGTTCAGGCTCTCGTCGCCACGGGCATGCAGCCGAACCAATTGATCGCCCAGGCTTTCGGTGGGCTTGCCGACCGCGCCGAACGTATCGGGCAGCTGAATATCTCGCCCGACTTGCTGCAGACGTTGCTGACATCGAATTCGAAGAAGGAGCCTGTCCGTGGCTGACCTGGAGCGCAAGGCAGTGATCGTGACACGCAAGACGCGCCTGGAAGAACTGGTGAGCCGGTACAACACGGCATCACAGGCGAAGTTCTACGTCGAGCATCTTGGCGCGGACTTCACGGATATCGAGAAAGAGGCCGCGAACTACGACGAGGCACTACGCACCGTCGAGGAAACGCTCAAGCGCCACTGCCGCGTGCAGATCGTAGATCGATCGTATCTTCCGTCTTTCCTGTTCGGCCCGCAGGACGTTGTCGTTGCTCTGGGTCAGGACGGCGTCGTTGCCAACACGATGAAGTATCTGTCCAGCCAGCCTTTGATCGGTGTCAATCCCGACCCGCAACGGTTCGATGGGGTGTTGCTCCCTTTCGCGCCGCGCGACCTCACGAAGGTATTCGCTGAGGTTCTTGCGGGTCGGCGGCCGAGTAGGGAGGTGACTATGGCGAAGGCGAGTCTCTCGGACGGTCAAGAACTGTATGCCGTCAACGATCTGTTTGTCGGTCCAAAGACTCATTGCTCCGCGCGCTACGAGGTATCCCTGCAGGGCAAGAGCGAGGTGCAGTCCTCCAGCGGCATCATTGTTTCAACGGGCCTGGGTTCGACCGCTTGGTTCAAAAGCATCATGACCGGTTCCTGCGCAGTGGCGGAGTCCCTTGGCATCCGAGTCACAGGCGAGCGACACAAGCCGATGGCATGGGACGCTCCCTATCTTCAGTTCGCGGTTCGTGA
>JAIBJL010000134.1 GCA_020029545.1 Gammaproteobacteria bacterium | reverse complement strand
CGCGATAATTCTTGGCGCGGACCGACTCCGGTGTCTCGTTGAAAAAGAACACTTCGTACTCGAGCCCTGCATACGCCGAGAGCCCCATGTTGCGAGCCCGCTGGATCACCCGTCGAAGGACTGCGCGCGGGCAGATCTGTTCCGCCGCGCCAGTGAACTCGCTCAGAAAGAACAGGCCGTTGCCTTCGAACGGCAGGGGCCGACAGCTTTCGGGAATGATCCTGACCGGCGCATCCGGATAGCCGGTGTGCCAGCCGGTGAAGGTGACGTTGTCGTAGAGCTGATCCTGGCAGTCCCAGCCGAGCACGACATCGCAGAAGCCGTAACCACTCTCGAGCGCCGACAGGAACTTGGCTCGCGACATATATTTGCCGCGCAGGATGCCATCGATGTCGAACACGCCCACTTTGACATGCGCCAGCTGGCGTTCGTCGACCAGTGCCCTGGCATCCGCAATGCTATGAACCTGACGTGGATTCACGGTGAAAGCAACCTGTTGACCGTTCACTAATCGCTATTCACCACTCACTGGTCTTACGAGTGCTGCTGGTATTCCTGTTTGCCGCCGCTGATCGCGAAAGCCTCTTCGGGCGACAGTACCAGCTTATGCCGGCCGACGAGCGCAAAGTACAGCACGCCTGCAATGTACCAGGCGAGCGCTCCGTAAACGCCGGCGCGATATACCGGGTCCTGCAACTGGTAGTAGAGAGTGACCAGCGCGATCACGACGGTGAGCGCGGCACCTGGAACACCGAGCGGACTGCGATACGGACGCGCGATATGCGGCATGTTCTTGCGTAACAGGATGAATGACACGCCCTGAAAGGCGTACGAAATCATCGCGCCGAACACAGCCATGTTGAGCAAGGTCGCGCCGATCACGGCGCCGCCCTTTTCCGCACCCAGCACAAACCACACGGTCATGATCACGGCGAGGCCGATCGCCGCACCGGTGAACAGCGCGATGTGCGGTGTCTTGCGCGAACCATGCGTGACAGACATGACGGCTGGATAGTAACCGGCACGCGATAGCGAATAAATCTGCCGGCCGTAGGCAAAAATGATGGTATGAAAACTTGCGATCAGCCCGATCACGGCGCACAGCGCCAGCAGCTTGGCTAGATCTGCATCGTAGACGACGCGGAAGCCATCCAGCAGCGGCTCGGCGGAAGTGGCGAGCGAGAAGGCGCCGTGCAGCTTGCCTGCTTCGATCGACCCGATCGAGGCATTCAGCAGCATGATCATCAGCGCCGAGAACATCAGCGTGAACAAGCCGAAGATCAGTCCCTTCGGCATGTCGACTTTCGGGTCGACCGATTCCTCGGCGGCCAGCGGTAATTCTTCGATCGCCAGAAACAGCCACACGGCAAATGGCAAGGCCGCCAGCACGCCGCCCCAGCCTTTCGGCAGGAACGCGCCGCCGCCTTGCGGCAGTTCGACTAGTGCGCCGTCGGCGCCGATGCCGATATTGAGTGCCCATCGGTCAAAATCCGCAAAGGGGATCGCGCTGATCCAGAACACCGCCAGCACGGCAAGCGCCAGCAACGTAACGATCACGGAAATCTTGAACGACAGCGCCACGCCCCAGTAGTTGAGCGCGACGAACACCACATAGCAGCCGATCCACCACAGCGGTTGGTACTGCGGTCCGGTCTCGAAGATGCCGGTGAGATAGGAACCGATGAAGAACACGATGCAAGCGGGCGTCATGATGTATTCGATGCTCTCGGCGAGTCCGGTGATGAACCCGCCCCAGGGCCCCATGGCGCTGCGCGCAAAGGAATACGCGCCACCGGTATGTGGCAGAGCGGGTGACATCTCGGCGAGACTGAAGACCAGTCCGAGATACATGATGGCGATAATGATCGAGGCAACGAACAGCCCGCCCCAGCCGCCAACCCCGATGCCGAAGTTCCAGCCGGAGAAATGGCCCGAAATCACCGCACCGACCCCGAGTGCCCACAACGACCAGACTCGGGCGTGGCGTTTGAGGCTGCGCTTCTCGAAGTAGCTGGCATCGGCATCCTGATACGTGACGCTGCCGACCGTGGTCTTCTCCGTCATGCCCTTCTCCGCAATTCGTTGTGGTTGCTGGCAGGAACAGATGGCGCTGCATCGACCGATTCGCGCCGCATGCGCGATCGAGGCTGAGCTGATTCATCTGCAGCGCAGCGTTGCGCACTATACGCCGGGCGCGGCGTTGCGAACTCATCCGCCGGCGCTTTTATCTCGTGAAGCAAAAGCGATGCCAGCGACGTCCAGGAATGGGCGTCTCAGCTAGTTCCCCATCGCGCTACGCACGATCCAAGCATGAAACGTACTTTATCGAGTGCCACCCAGGCACATGGATGTGCCCGCCGCGCACGCGGCGAGCGATGCGGGAAAAGTCGCGCCTTTTCCCGTCATCGCCACAGCGCGAGTGGCAGGACGCCCGAGTCGCTGTTTCATACTGGGTTCCGTCAGCGGCGGCCGGCAACGCGCATGCCTGGTCGCAACTTGCGAAAGAGCAGACGCGCCGGGTCCGCAATGTTCGCTCCCGGTGCATCGATTACCAGAACACGACTCGCAATGGCGCCGAAATCAGCGCGGAAATGTACCGAACTCTTCAGCGCCAGCACCGCGAAGTCGGCCGGTTCGACACCGAGATGGCGGAACATTTCCCGGTCGGCAGCCTGTTGTTTGCGGCTGGAGACGGCGATGTATACATCGTCGATGCGCAGTAACGCCATGCGGCCTAGCTCCATGCGCGAGCCGCGATAAAACGGTCCGCTCGCGGTGAAGCAGCCATCGCCCAGGGCCATGACGGTGAAGCGGGCATGGATCGGCGTGTCCGACGTACCGCCGGAATGTGCCCCTAATGACAGGTCAACCATCTGGCCCACACCGGCAGCGTGGGCGCGTGCCGCGGCCTGAGGATCGCAGAGCAGGCCGGCAAGCGTGCGCGGCGTGCGCCGTGTAATCAGGGCCTTGATCAAGGTGGTGGTATCCGCGGTGCCACCACCGCCGGGATTGTCCTGCGTGTCGGCAAGAATGACGGGGCTGCCGCGCCGGGCGGGCTGCATCTGCAGCGCATGCATGGCGGCATCGACCTCGAGAATATCGAGCGCAAACCGGTGTTCATGCCGCGCGATGCGTTGAGCCACCTGCGCGACGCTAGCGGCGATGCTCCGGTCAAGGCCGTAGCCGAAGATCGCTGGGCCGCACTTCGCGACGTCGGCGGCAGGAAATCCCGGCGTAAAGTTCAGTGCACCGACCGCGGGCGACAGCGCCTCGATTTCCTGCATCACCGAGGACAGCGGTTCCATGAGCGTGCATTGCGAGGTCAGCGGAATGAGAAAGGGCAAGGATTCCAGACTGGCCGCCAGCGTGCGGCCTGCCATGTCGTGCAGGCATCGCAAGGCGCGTGCACCGGTCTCGGCCATGTCGAGGTGCGGATACGTGCGAAAGGCGACCAGCGCACTGGCGCTTTGCACCATCAGGGGCGACACATTGGCGTGGAAGTCGAGACTGGCAACGATCGGCGTCTGCGGACCGACGGCGTCGCGTACACGGCGTAACAGCTCACCGTCGGCATCGTCGATGTGCTCGGCAACCATCGCACCATGCAGATCGAGATACACCGCATCGATGGCGTGGTTTGACCGCAGATCGTCGAGGAGCAGCGCACTGATGTGTTCGAAGGCGTCGCGGGTAACGTGCGCCGACGGGGTTGCCGAACACCAGGTCAGGGGCAACACGGCATGGCCAGCGCTCAGTGCTTCGGCGATAAAACCGGCGGCCGGCAGGTTGATGCCGCGCACCGCATCGAGCATTGCCGCACCGCGCACCAGTCCTGGCCACGCATCCGGCGCCTCGAAGTCGGCAAGCGTTGCCTGCTGTGGCGCGAATGTGTTGGTCTCGTGTTGGAAACCGCCGACGGCAATGCGCATGGAAAGGTCCGGATCGCAGTGTCGGTATGCGGGGTGACGACCTCAGGCAGTCGCTCGTCGTTCGATCGAGGCAGCCTCCGCGACCGCATCGGCAGGCGGTACAGTGGGCGTCGTGGCCAAAGGTGAGTCGGCGACTGCCAACGGCTTCGACTCGCCAATGACGGCGATCTGCATGCGATTCCTGCCCAGGCATTTCGCGCGGTACAGCGCCGAGTCCGCGGAGCGGAGCAGTTCGTCCGGCGTGACGGTCATCGACGCTTCGATCGTCGCAACGCCGCCGCTGATCGTCATGCGATCGCCGACCGTCGAGGTAGTGAAGGGAATGGCCAGGCGCCAGATGCGACGGCGCAGGCGCTCGGCGTACAGTCCAGCCCGTTTGGCATCGACGCCGGGCAGCACCACGGCAAATTCTTCGCCGCCATAGCGCGCCACGAAATCGCCGCCGCGTCGAAACGTTTCGTCCAACGTCTGCGCAACCTGGCGCAGCACATCGTCGCCTCGGCTGTGGCCGTAGGTGTCGTTGAAGCGCTTGAATTCGTCCAGATCCAGAAAGATCAGCGACAGCGGCTGCTGGTCGCGACGAGTACGTCGTATCTCACGCTCGAGCGAGCGATCGAAGTGGCGCCGATTGGCAATGCCCGTGAGGCTATCGGCGGACACCAGTCGCTTCAGACGCTGATTGGTCATCTCTAGCGCCAGTCGTACGCGGGTGAGTTCCTCGTTGCGCGCCACCAGTGCCTGCGTGCGCTGCTGTACGCGAACCTCCAGGTCGGTGCGCGTTGCCTCGAGTTCCGCTTCGATGCGTCGTCGACGCGCCAGCTCGGCTTCCAGTTCGCGCGTGCGGTGACCGATCCGTCGATGCAGCACTATCGCGTGCCCCAGTGCGAAGACAGCGGCCGCTGCGAGTACCATCGCAATACCGGTCGCCCACATCGTGGGTGCACTGAGCGAAGCACTGACTAGGCTGCTGGAATCCAAAGCCGTTCTCGTGTAGCGACGTTCGTTGTCGTTGTCAACGGCCTCGCGGAGGCGGATGCTGACGCTTCTATCAGATCACAGCCGGGCACGACTTGATACGAGAGGTGCAAAAAAATATCCGGGTCGATCCAGCCCATGGCCACTGCATTGCTTGAGGGCATTCACAGGTCTTTTCTAAAGCGTGTGCTTGACGCCCTTGATGATGCTGAGGAAACTTACCGCCAGCTCCGCCCATACAGTGTCTTTATGCCGAGTTTCGCGTCGCCCGTAGTGCAGCCCGTCTCGCGACGTTTGCGGAGCTCTGTCCTTGTGGCTTATGTCAGGACCATTCATGCGTGCTTCCGGTATCGACCGCGTGTTCGAGCGACGACTTGCAGCGTTGATCAATTCTCGCGAAAGCACGGTGTTGCGCGGCGGACTCAAGGGCGTGGAGAAGGAGTCCTTGCGCGTACGCCCGGACGGGACGATTGCCGGCACGCCGCATCCCGCCGCGCTGGGTTCGGCGCTGACGCATGCCTATATCACGACTGACTATTCCGAAGCACTGACGGAACTGGTCACTCCGACGTTTCGCGAGTCGTGGGAGTTGTTGCAGTTTCTCTGCGACCTGCACCAGTTCGTCTATCGCCACCTGGGCGATGAACTGCTGTGGGCGACGAGCATGCCTTGCGTCGTCGACGGCGATGCCAGCATCCCGATAGCGCGGTTCGGCAGCTCGAACGTCGGCCGCATGAAAGAGGTGTATCGCCTCGGTCTCGGGCATCGTTACGGTCGGATGATGCAGGCTATTTCCGGCGTACACTTCAACTATTCTTTTCCCGCGCATTTCTGGTCGGTGCTGGCGGACGTTCTGCAACAGCACGAGACCGGACAGGACTTCATATCGGCGCAGTATTTCGCGTTGCTGCGCAACTATCGTCGCTACGGCTGGCTGATTCTGTACTTGTTCGGCAATTCACCGGCGCTATGCAGCAGTTTCGTCAAGGGGCGGGAGCATTCGTTGCATGAGTTGTCGCGTGGCACCTTGTACGAGCCCTATGCGACCTCGCTGCGCATGAGCGATCTGGGCTATCGCAACAAGAGCCAGGCCGGCGTGCAGATTTCAGTGAACAGCCTTGCGGAGTATGTTCGCGATCTCACGGCAGCAGTCAGCACGCCGCATCCCGACTACGAAAAGATCGGTGTCAAGGTCGACGGCGAGTATCGCCAGCTCAATGCGAATCTGCTGCAGATCGAGAACGAGTACTACAGCTATATTCGTCCCAAGCGTGTTGCCCGCTCGGGTGAGCATCCGTCGCAGGCCTTGCAGCGTGCGGGGGTGGAGTATGTGGAGTTTCGCGCGCTCGACGTCAGTGCGTTCGACCCGGTCGGCGTGAACCAGAACAAGCTGCGTTTCGTCGAGGCGTTTGCCGCGCTGTGTGTGCTGAAGGCCAGCGAGCCCATCGACTTCAACGAGCAGAGCGCTCTGGATGCCAATCACGCGGTCGTCGCGCACCGTGGTCGCGAACCCGGTTTGCAGCTGAATCGCGACGGCCGGCCGATCGAACTTGCCCGCTGGGCACACGAGCTCATCGACTCGATGCGCGGTGTCTGCGAACTGCTGGATGCAGGCGACCCGCAGCGGCCTTACACGGCCGCGCTGGAGTTGCAGGAGGCGAAGGTCAACGACGTCGCGCTCACGCCCTCGGCCCGGACGTTGGTCGAATTGCGTTCGACTGGCGAATCCTTCGCGCAGATGGCGCTGCGCATGTCGCGCATACACAAGGCTTATTTTCTGGACCTGCATCCGCCCAATGAGCAGCGTCTGGCCGAATTTTCGGCACAGGCGGAGGCGTCGCTGGAAAAACAGGCCGCCATCGAGCGCGCCGACAGAATCGGCTTCGATGAATATCTCGCCAGGTACCTGGGTCGCGACCGGGGCGCGTGACACTGGGTGCGTCCTTTTCCGGTCACGAGAGAGATGCAGGTCGTGGTCTTGATCCGAGCCTGACCACAGGCCGCCTCTCCAGGCAACCGCCATTCGGCCTAAGGACAATTTCCGATTCCGAGGTATCCTTGGTCTAGCAGCCTCGCGACAACCGACGCAGTGACAACGTCAGACTGATGAAACAGCGACTCGGGCATCCTGCCACTCGCGCTGAAGGCGATGACGGGAAAAGGCGTGGCTTTTCCCGCATCGCCCGCCGCGTACGCGGCGGGCACATCCCTGTGCCTGGGTGGCACTCGACAAGAATCGTTTCATCCTTTGGGGGTCGTGCGCAGCACGATGGGCAACTGACATGAACGATTCCGGGCCTGATATCGCTGCTTCCGTGCTGACTGGATCTGCCCATGCAGCGCAGCTCAAGCGCGGCTTTCCGCGGCTGAGGTTCGAGCGGCCGCTGGAAGAGGAGTTTCGCGAGATGCTTGTGGCGGAGTCGCTGCCGCAGATCCGCCGTAACTTGTGGATTGCGGCCGTGTTCGTGGTCGCAATTTCCTGGCTCACGCATCGGGTGCTGGATGCCGGGGTCAACCGGCAGCTGGACGCGATCCGGTTGGTTGCGTTCGGGCCATTGTTGATTCTTGGGCTCTCGCTGGCGCACTCACCCTGGTACAGCCGGTTTTATCCAGCCGTCTGCCTGGTCGGCGCGCCGATTTTCGGGGCGGGAGTCGCCGTGATCGCCGTAATCGCCGCGACCCACGGCGTCAGTCTGATCGCCACCGTCGTGCTGGTGACGATCTATATCTATTTCATGATGGGCATGCGCTTTTACCCGGCAATGGTGTCGGCATGGCTGGTGTTCTCGTCCTATCTCGTGGCCGCCTTTGTCCTTCACATGCGTTCCAGCGAAATCCTGATCGATGCCGGCGTGCTGATATTCGCGAACGTGATGGGTGCCATGGTCTGCTACAGCCTGGAACATGCCAATCGCACCAACTTCCTGGAGTCGCGCCTGCTGACCGAAACCGCCAGCCGCGATGGCCTGACCGGCATTCACAATCGCCGCGTGTTCGACGAACAGCTGAATCGCATGTGGACGCAAGGCATTCGCGAGCAAGTGCCGCTCGCGCTCATGCTCATCGATATCGACCACTTCAAAGCCTACAACGATTACTACGGGCATCAGGCCGGCGACGAGTGCCTGCGGCGGGTAGCGCATTGCCTGGCGCGCAGCGCCCGGCGCCCCCTCGATGTGATCACGCGTTACGGCGGCGAAGAGTTTGGCATCGTGCTGTTCGATGCCCGGCGCGAGCATGTCGAAGAGGTTGCGCATAGATTACAAAGTGCTATCGAGGCGCTGGGCATCAGGCATCTTGCATCGCCTGGCACCCGCAAGCGACTGACTGTCAGCGTCGGGGCAGCGTGCGTGTTGCCGGTCTCGGGCCGCAGCCATTTTGGTTTCATCCAACTGGCCGACGAAGCCTTGTACGCCGCGAAAGAGCAGGGTCGCGACCGCGTCGTGATCATGGACAAGGAGTACGAGCAACTCTCCACCGGCGCTTTCCGCCGCGGGGCCGCTGTCCGTCACGGCTGACGCTACCCATTCGAGAAGTCGGTTGGCTCTGGCGATGCCGCCAGCAGCTTGCAAGGATTGCGGCTGGCGATGGATGACTGGTCAACGGCGTGGCGTGCTGGCCATGACCATCACTATTGTCTGGAGGCCCACAAGCATTCGCCGTCGCGGGTGCGGAGTGCTATCGTGGATTTCCGGTAGTGCATATGGCTAACCCGAACTGGCGAAATGGCGGTTAGAATCCGGGCATGACAGCGCTTCGACTAACAGAACCACACGTAGAGCGTGCTCAGCGACTGGAGCGTGAATTCCAGGCGGTTCTCGACGCGGCCGTCGATGCCGTGGTGTTGTTCGATCATGACGGACGTATCGAACTGCTCAATCACGCGGGCGAGCGCATGTTTGGCTACAACGAGGAAGATGTCATCGGCTTGAAGGTAAATATTCTTCTGCCCGAGCCATATCGTTCGCAGCATGACGATTATCTGCGTCACTATATTGACGCTGGCGAGCCGCGCATCATCGGCACCGGACGCGAGCTCTCGGCCAAGCGACGTGACGGCAGTGAATTTTCCGCCGAGTTTGCGGTAGGACGCGTAAAGGGCACCGAGCCGCCGCGTTTTGCCGGCTTCATTCGCGATATTACCGTACGGCGCAACGCCGAAGAGGCGCTGCGCCGTAGCGAGGCGCAGCTCACCATCGCGCAGGAAATCGCCAACCTCGGCAATTACGTCGTGCATTTCGACGGGCGCTACGAGGATTACTGGTCGCCGCATCTGTATCGCGTCCTGGGACGCCGTTACGGCGAGACCTACATCGGTGTCTATGACTATCTGGAGCCGATGGTGCACGCAGCGGACCTTGCGCACTGGCATCAGGCACGCGCCGAACTCGATGCCGGCGCGCGCACCATGGATATCGAGTACCGCATCGTTCATCCCGACGGCTCGCTGCGCTATGTGCATCACATCGCGCAGACCACGCGACGTCCCGACGGTTACGCACTGCGCCAGGTTGGCACACTGCATGACATCACCGATCGTCGTCGGGCCGAAGACGAAGCCCGACAGATGCAGGATCGAATCACGCACTTCGGGCGCATTTCCACCATGGGCGAGATGGCTGCCGGTATCGCCCACGAGGTCAATCAGCCGCTCACCGCAATCGCCACCTACGCCCAGGCGTGCCAGCGGCTGATCGGTGCCGGAAATTACACCCAGGATGGAATTGCGACAGCGCTCGAACAGATCAGTGCCCAGGCATTGCGTGCCGGCGAGGTGATCCGCCGGCTGCGTACCTTCGTGAAGAACCGTGAGGTACGGCGCGAACTGGTCGAAGTCAACAAGGTGCTGGAGGACGTACTGACGCTGGCGCAGACCGATGCGCGCCACAACGGCGTGCGCATCACGCTGGAAATGTCGCCGCTGCAGCCGCAGGTTCAGGCCGACATGGTGCAGATCCAGCAAGTGATCCTGAACCTCTTGCGCAACAGCATCGACGCCATGCTCAATGTACCCGAGGGTCGTCGCGAGATCCTGGTGCGTACGCTGGTCGATGACGAAGGCGACGTGGAATTCATGGTCGCCGATCGCGGCACCGGTGTCGATGCGACGACAATGGCCGAATTGTTCAACCCGTTTTTCACGACGAAGCCTGGCGGGACCGGCCTGGGGCTTTCAATCAGCAGATCCATCATTCGTGCTCATGGAGGCAAATTATGGTGCAGTTCCAATCCGGGGGGCGGAGCCCGGTTCTTCTTCACGCTGCCAGCGGCGCCAGCGTCGGCAGGGAACCCCTAATGAGAACCGTCACAGCCAATTCACGTGCCACGATCTTCGTCGTCGATGACGATGCCGCGGTGCGCGATTCGCTGAAAATGTTGTTGCGATCGGTCGGACAGGCAGTCGAGACCTTCGCGTCAGGGCAGGAGTTCGTCGATGCTTACAGCGAGGATCGTGCCGGATGCCTGGTGCTCGACATCCGCATGCCGGGCATGTCGGGGCTGGAACTCCAGCAGAAACTCAACGAGCGGCATTCGATCATGCCGATCATATTCATCACCGGGCATGGCGATGTGCCGATGGCAGTCGAAGCGATGCAGGCTGGCGCGGTCGATTTCATCCAGAAGCCGTTTCGCGATCAGGACCTGATCGATCGTATCAACCAGGCGCTGGAGAAGGATCAGAACAACCGTGCGGCGCTGGGCGAGCGCAACGATATACGCAGGCGTCTGGAGACGCTGACTCCGCGCGAGCGCGAAGTGCTCGATCTGGTCGTGCATGGCAAGGCGAACAAGGTGATCGCCGGCGATCTCAAGCTCAGTCAGCGTACCGTGGAAATCCACCGCGCCCGCGTGATGGAGAAAATGCAGGCGTCATCGCTGGCACACCTGGTGCGCATGGTGCTCGAAGTAGGGCAAGCTTGAGACGAAAGTGAATGGTGAATGGTGAATCGTGAATGGCGGGAGCCGGGCCGGGAATGCGCTAGGTGCGTAGGCAACTCATGGTCCGTATCCCCTGTCTTTTCGTTCACTATTCACTTTCTTGTACCGGTGTACAGTACGCGTCCTCTGATCGCGGTAATCGAGGCTGACGCAACGGATCGCAGAACGCTTTGTACCCTACTCAGTTCCCTGCAAGCCGATGTCAGGGACTACGACAGCGCCGAAAGTTATCTCAACTCCGATCGCAGCGAGCTGGATTGCCTGATTACCGATGTCGAACTTCCGGGTATGTCCGGTCTTGAACTACTGCGATTGTTACGCTCGCGTGGCGTACCTGATCCGGTGATTCTGCTCGGAGCCGAAGAGGATGTTCGGGCAGCAGTGACGGCGATGCGTGAAGGGGCCGTCGACTTCATCGAGAAATCCAATATCGATCTGGCCATTCTGCGCTGCGTAGCCAATGTCATCTACCGCCACCACGACAGCTCCCCGCCGCGATCTCGCGTGCGCCTCGCACATTGAAATGGCGATGAGGAACGGTTTGCCGTCCGGTTACAGATCCGCGCGCGGATCGAACGGCATTTCCTGCTGCATTTTTTCGTAGAGCGCCTTCGCCGCAGGCGTCGTTGCCGGCGGCGTCACGATACGCAACTCGACATACTGGTCGCCAGGCGTGGCCGCAGGCAGTCCACGTCCCTTAAGACGCAGGCGCTGACCTGACTTGGCCCCGGCTGGCACTCGCAGATCCACGGGACCGGCCAGCGTGGGTGTTTGAACAGTGGCGCCGAGCGCCGCTTCCCACGGGGCGATCGGCAGGCTCACGGTGATGTCGCGCCCATCGACTTTGAAGATCCGGTGCGGACGCAGCCCGATCTCCAGAAACAAATCGCCCGCCGGTCCGCCACCGATACCGGGGCTGCCCTGGCCGGCAAGGCGGATCTGCTGTCCTTCGATGACACCTTTGGGAATCGTTACTTTCAACGTGCGCGGCTGCACGCTGACGTGGCCGTCGTCGCTGAGCTGTGGCGACTTGATTTCGATGGTCTGCGGACCGCCGCGGAACGCATCTTCCAGGTCAATCTGGATACGCGCCGTGTGGCTGTCGCCCGCCGAGGCGAAGCCGCGGCGGCCCCCGGGTCGCTGCTGTCCGAAACCGCCGCGCGCGCCGAACAGCGATGAGAAGAAATCGCTGAAGCCGGCATCGTCACCCTGGCCAAATGAACGCGAATGTTCGAAGCCGGCGCCCCAGTCGGGCGGCGGCGTGAATTGCTGTCCCTGACGCCAGTTCGAGCCGAGTTGGTCGTAAGCCGCGCGCTTCTCGGCATCTTTCAGGACTTCATTCGCTTCCTGCAACTCCTTGAACTTCTCTTCGGCATTCGGTTCCTTGCTGACATCGGGATGAAATTTACGCGCCAGTTTGCGATAGGCGCGCTTGATCTCGTCCTGCGAAGCGTCGCGGGCGACACCGAGAATCTTGTAGTAGTCCTTGTAATCCATGGCAGGCAATCGGGTCGTTGCAAAGTTCCAGTATCAGTTCCGGTTCACGACACTGTAGGCGAACTGACGGTATTTCAAGATGGGTGCGAATTCCGACAGGAAGCGGAGAGTATGCCCGGATCGCCGCTGCAACGGCTCAGCCGTGGCCCATCCGCCGCAGCGGGCGGCTGCGACCGGACGTTAAGGTGTGGGTACGTCGGCGGCTTGCGCGGGCGCCGGCAAGCAAGGTGAGGGCGAGCGTCAGTAATGCATCGATGGCGCCGCCGCCATTGCGTTCTACCCCAGTGGCGGTGTGGACGCTTGTCACGCGGCCGGCGACAGCGGCAATCGACACGGTTCGTTCCGCAACATTGTCCGCCGTGCTGGGATCGATGTCTGTGCTGGCACTGCGGACTCGGATCACGGCCGCGCCAGCGGCCCGTGGATACAGTGTGATCGTGCCATTGCTCGTGCCATTCGCTGCAATGCTGGAGGCATTGCAGCGAATCAGGCTCGACTGAACCGGGGTGCAGGCGACGCCTCCGAGCGTCGCTGACAAGCCGACGACGCTGGCGGGTAGTTCGATATCCAGCGTCACTGCGCCGGAGTCGATCGTCATCAGGTTGGCGACACTGAAACTCGCCGTAAAATCGACCCTGACCATGGCGGTGTGCGGCGCCTGCAACTCGGTACGAAGATCCACTTCCGGATCGATGCTGAGCGTGCCATCGCCATGGTTGTTGGTAAGTTGAGCATCGCTGTCTGCCGATACTTTGATGGAGATTGAATTGCTGCCCAAAATATCGCTACGCAAGGTGAGTTGAATCTCGGCCGTAGCTCCGCCAGGAATGTCGTCCATTTCGCAATGGATGACGCCAGCGCCGCTTATACAGTTCCCGCCGACTACGGAGCTGTCATCGACAATGACTGACGGTGGTACGAGCAGATCAGCGCGTGCGCCGGTCGCAGTCATGCCGCCGACATTGGTAATGGGGATCACAAGATCAAATGACTTGGACACGCTGTCATGAAGCGTGCCGAGATCGGCCGCGACGGCAAGATCGGCGGGCGGCAGGGCGGAGATGCAACTCGCTGCCTGAATCCTTGGCTGCATGGCGCTGAGGCTGCACTGAGAGAAAATGCTGTGATCCGCATTGACGCTGGGCGACATCAGGAACTGGTCGGCTGGCGTGCTGCTGCAGTCCGGACTGCCGGCAGATGGCGCGTCACCATCATGCACGGCACCGAAGTTGTGACCGATTTCATGTGCGGCAATCAACGATTCGAACCATGCGCCCCGTTTGCGGGCCTCTGTCAGCCCGACGCCTAAGCGCCCCTGGCAGAGCGAGTCCCGATAGGCGATGCCGACCGTGGTGCCATCGAGATCGCGTCCAGTGAACAGGTGGGTCAGGCCTTTGGAACGTAGCTCAGCGGACTGATCGCGCAACTTGCCCAGTTCATCGAGTAGCTCTGCCGC
>JAIBJL010000441.1 GCA_020029545.1 Gammaproteobacteria bacterium | reverse complement strand
ACAAGGATGTAGGGAATGCCGAGCGTTGTATGGAACAACGCCGGCCGCTGTGGGCGATGACGGGAAAAGGCGTGACTTTTCCCGCATCGCTCGCCGCGTTCGCGGCGGGCACATCCATGTGCCTGGGTGGCACTCGATAAGGTACATTTCATGCGTCGGGGTCGCGCGCAGCGCGATGGGAAAACTAGTAGAAAGTGAGGGGGTTATTTCAATGAATGGTCAGAAAACCTCTTTCATCCTTCGGGGTCGCTGCGCTGGTCAAAGCTGCTAGTATTCGACCCCATTCGAGGTCAAAGCGCATCGACGCACATGTTTGAAATCGTGAAAGCCGGCGGCATCGTCATGGTGCCGATCATTTTTGCCTCGATCGTCGCCGCCGCTGTCTTTCTCGAACGCCTGTGGACGCTGCAGTCGAAACGTGTGGTGCCGGCCGAACTCACGGAGAAAGTGTGGCGTTGGGTCGAGCAGGGACAGATCACCGACAAGCACATTCACGCCCTGCAGCAGAACTCACCGCTCGGAAGAATGCTGGCTTCCGGCCTTGCCAACCGGCACCGTTCACGCGACATCATCGTCCAGGCGGTGGAAGATACCGGGCGGCATGTGGTGCACGAACTCGAGCGTTTCATCAATACGCTCGGCACGATCGCCTCGATTTCGCCGCTCATGGGGCTGCTCGGCACCGTGCTCGGTATGATCCGTACCTTCAACGTGATTCGCACTGAAGGGATCGGCGATCCGGCGTCGATGGCCGGCGGCATTGCCGAAGCACTGATTACGACGGCGTCCGGTCTGACCGTCGCGATCCCGGCGTTGCTGGCGTACAAGTTCCTGCGCGGCCGGGTCGAAGATCTGGTCGTGCAAATGGAAAAGGAAGCCATGAAGCTGGTGACGGCAATCGACGAGCGCGGTCCCGATGGCGAGTACGGCGAGTCCTGATCGCGCCATGAACCTCCGGCAACGTCCGCGCGAAGAGCCTGATCTCAATCTCACCTCACTGATCGATGTGGTGCTGCTGCTGTTGATTTTTTTCATGGTCTCGACGACGTTTGTCGAAGAAGCGCGTATCAAGATCCGCCTGCCGCAGACCAGCGAAAAGCCCGCACCCGCACCGGCACGCGATCCCATCGTGATCACCGTGGCAGCGTCCGGTGAGTATCTGGTGAACGGCCGGACGCTGGTGAACACCAGTCCCGCCACGCTGTCGACTGCCGTGTCCCAGATTGCCGGTGCGCAGCGCGATACGGCGATTACGATCCGTGCCGACGCCAATGCAACGCACCAGTCGGTAGTCACCGCGATGGATGTCGTCGGCCGGCTGGGGTTCCGCGCGATCAACATCGCGACGCTGAACGAGTCCGGCAACCCCGGCGCTGTGCGCTGAGCTATTCAGTCCCATGTCCACCGTTTCCACGACATCGCGCAATCTGTCGCCGCCCGGCGGCTGGACGACTTATCGGCGCCTGCTCGGCTACCTGCGGCCGCACGCCGGCAGGTTCGCGCTCGGCACCTTGGGTGCGATGCTGTTCTCCGCGAGCATGGTGAGTTTCAGCCTGTTCGCGAAGGCGTTCGGTGACGGGACCTTCACCAGCCGCGATCCACGCTCCGTCGTCTTCCTGCCGCTCGCGCTCGTGGCCCTGTTCGCGTTACGCGGGCTGGGGGATTTCACACAGACGTATTGCATGGGGTCCATCGCCCGCAGCATCGTCAAGCAGCTGCGTGACGAAGTTTTTGCGCGCCTGGTGCAGCTGCCGGTTGGCTACTACGATCGCGGTTCCAGCTCCGCGTTGCTGTCGCGGCTGACGTACAACACCGAAGAAATCGGCCGCGGCACGACCGAGTCGGTCACGGTGTCGTTACGCGAAACGCTGACGATCATCGGCTCCATCGTTTACCTCATTTATCTCAATTCGCGCCTCGCGTTGATCGCATTGACGATGGGACCGTTGCTCGCCTGGCTGGTCGGCATTATCAATCGCAGGTTCCGCCGCTATAGCCGCCGCATTCAGGATTCCATGGGCGACATTACGCGCGTGGCAAAGGAAACCCTGGAATCGCCGCGCGTCATCAAGGTCTATAACGCGGAAAGCTACAAAATCCGGCAGTTCGACGCGGTGAACGAACACAATCGTCGTTCGCACATGCGTCTGATCCTGACTCGTGGCTTGTCGAACCCGGTGGTGCAGCTGGTGACCTCGGTGGGTTCGGCGTTCGTGCTCTCCATCGCCATTGCCGAGGCGATCAATCACCGCATGACCATGGGCGAGCTGCTGGCCTTCCTGGTGGCGCTGGTCAATATCGCCCAGCCGTTGCGCAGTCTCGTCGGGGTGGCGGCGCCGATTCAGCAGGGTATCGCCGCGGGTGAAAGCATTTTCGAACTGCTGGATCAGCCGCTGGAACCGGTGGGCGGGGCGCTACAGCCGCAACGCGTACGTGGCCACATACAGTTCGCCGATGTGTCGTTCGAGTACACGGGCAGGGCGGGTACGCTGGAGCATATTTCGTTCGAAGTACCGGCCGGTGAAATGATCGCGATCGTCGGGCGCTCGGGTAGCGGCAAGTCGACGCTGGTCAACCTGCTGCCGCGCTTCTATGACGTCAGTCGCGGCGCTGTGTGCATCGATGGGAGCGATGTGCGCGAGTACGATCTCAAGAGTTTGCGCGAGCAGATTGCACTGGTCGGCCAGGAAGTTACGCTGTTCAACGACACGATTCGCGCCAATATTGCGCTAGGCCGGGCGGTCCAGCCGGGGGATGTGGAGGCGGCGGCGCACGCAGCGCATGTGATGGAATTCGTGAAGGAGCTGCCCGCGGGTCTGGACTCGATCGTCGGCGATCGCGGCGTCCTGCTGTCGGGCGGACAGCGCCAGCGCATCGCGATTGCGCGTGCCTTGCTGAAGAACGCACCCATCCTGATTCTCGACGAGGCGACCTCGGCGCTTGACACAGAATCCGAACGGGTCATTCAGGCGGCGCTTGAAGGGTTGATGCAGAATCGCACCACCCTGGTGATTGCGCATCGGCTGTCCACTGTCGAAAAAGCGGATCGCATCATTGTCTTGGATAGCGGCCGTATCATCGAGTCCGGTACGCACGCCGAACTCACTGCGCGCAATGGACAGTACGCGTCGCTGCATCGGCTGCAGTTCAATGACTGAGTCGACTGCGTCGAGCCATCATCGGCGGGGCGCGCTCGTGCAGCAGATCTGGTACGCGCAGCGGCCTCGTGGGCTTTGGCTACTGTTGCTGCCGCTGTCGATAGTGTTCGCAGCCATCGTTGCGTTGCGGCGGCTCGCCTTCCGGATAGGCATTCTGCGCAGGCATCGCGTGGGCTGTCCGGTGATCGTCGTCGGCAATATCTCGGTCGGCGGCACCGGTAAGACGCCGTTCGTGATGTTCCTGGTCGACCTGTTACAGGCGCGTGGGCAGCGCGTTGGCATCGTGACGCGAGGCTATGGCGGCCAGTCCACGCAATGGCCGCGCGAAGTGACGGCGGAGTCCTCGCCCGACGAGGTGGGCGACGAACCGGTCATGCTGGCGCAGCGCACGGGTGCCATCGTCGTCGCGGGTCCGGATCGGGTGCTGGCGGCGCGGCGCGCGATCGAACTCGGCGCGCGAATCGTGCTGGCGGACGATGGTTTGCAGCACTATCGGCTGCAGCGCGACGCCGAGATTGCCGTCGTGGATGCCGCGCGTGGTCTGGGCAACCGTTGGTTGCTGCCTGCAGGACCGTTGCGCGAGCGTGCCGCGCGTTTGCGTACGGTGGATCTGGTCGTGATGACGCAACGACACGGTGAGACGAGCACACCGGGATTCGCTGCCGCTCGCGTCGTTACGGCGCAATTGGAGCTGGTCGAGGCCGTGGCATTGCGTGGCGGGCGGCGTCAACCGCTGGAGCGCTTCCGCGATCGACCGATGCATGCGCTCGCGGCGATCGGCAATCCGCAGGCTTTTTTTGCCACGCTGGGTGAGCTGGGGCTCACCGTGACAGCGCACGCCTTGCCGGATCATGCGCGCTTGACGCGTC
>JAIBJL010000440.1 GCA_020029545.1 Gammaproteobacteria bacterium | reverse complement strand
GCCGATCACCTTCACCGACTCCCGACAGGGCATCGCGCTGAATCGCTTTGCCCAGGGCGCTCGTGTGGCCGGTCACGGCCTTTTGGTGCTGGATGCGGGGATGCGAGTCCGCAAAGTCGCGCAAGATTATGAGGCCGGTGCGGATTGGGAGCGCACGGCGACGATTGAAACGGTGGGGCTGTCGTTTGGGTTTCTGTCGGGGGCCACTGCGTCGTGGGCCGTGACAGGCGGCCTGGGTTTGCTGCTTGGAGCCACGCCAGTGGGCTGGGTGATCTTGATTGCTGGCGGAATCGCGGCGGGATATGTCGAGGGCACGGTCGGAGATCAGACTACCAACCGATTCGCAACACAGCTATATGACCGATCAGGGATGTTTGCGGGATTCACTCAATGACTCTGTATCGTTGCGTCGAGTGGGTCTTCGTCATCACGACGTTGCCAACGTTGATTTCGTTGTTCGTGTTCTCACGTGTGAGCATGCGGCGCATCGACAAGAAATTTCGTGAAGAAGGCATTGATCGAGCCCGTTGGGATTGGCGTGGTGTCCGCGCGATTTGGTATGCGGGCGCAATCGTACTGCCTATCTGTCGCATCAATCCCCCGGATCATCCATTGATCGATCCGGTGGCCGTCAAACGGCACGCGACCGCAGCTGACCGCAAACTGGCGTGGTGGCTCATGATCTCCATGTACAGTTGGCTGGGCTCGATGCTGGTGCTGCATTTCCTTGATAGAAGCTGAGTGTGCATGAGGCGGTGCTTTGACCTCCTGCCATTCCTGCGCCGCATGGATATCGCGAACTTCCTCTTGTCTTATCCGGGAACGGCTCGCCACTCACTCACCGCCGCGTCCGGCTCGGCGATCGGTTCAACGGCGTAGCCGAGCGACTCCAGATACGTGCGGGCTTCACCGGGTTCTATTCCGAGCCGGGACATGCGGGGCGCATTCTGCTCATAGACGATCTCGTCGATCTGCCTGCGACGCAGAAGTTGTTCGCATCCCTTGAGCACCAGGGTGTCGGCACCCTCCACATCGATCTTCAGGACCCGAATGTGCGCGTCAGGGGCGAGCTCGTCGAGACGTGTACAAACGACCTTGCAGCTTGCTTGGTTTGGGTCATTCAAGAGACCACCCCAGCCCGTCTGCTTTTCAGGGCCAAGCACGAAGTCGAGGACGCCCAAGCGGTCGCCGAGGGCGGTCGGGAGTGAGCTGATTTGACGATCGAGTCCGTTCAGCGCGACGTTGCGGAAGAGTTTGGGGTAGATGCGTGGCGAGGCTTCGAAGGCGAGTACTTGGTTGTCGGCGCGGGATTTCGCCCACAATAGCGAGAAGTAGCCCAAGTTGGCGCCGACGTCCACCAGGAGGCCTCCCGAATCACGCGCGATTGCCAGCAGGCGCTGGCTCAGCGCCTCTTCCCAGACGCCGTGGGCATGGATGCAATCGGAGATGATGTCTCCCGGATGCAGTTCCATCTGGAGACCGTCGAAGTACTTGATCGATGCAGTGAGTGACATGGCAAAGCCTTTGGTCGTAGTGGAGACGACAGGTTGAGCGACTTCAGGTAGGTGAGCCCCAGCGTCCGGCATGGCCCGGATCATTCAGGCACGCTGCGATGAGACCCCGTTTAGCCGCGTTGAACGGCTCAAGCTTTGAAAGCCCCCGGTGTTGCCGGGCGATGGTTACTTGTCAAAAGGCGCGTCGTTTCCATAGATACCCGCCACGTAGCGCTTCAGTGGCCGGCTGCGCTTTCTGGCCAGGCAGAAGATCGTCTCGCCTCGATGTGTTGCGGGATAACCGTCGATGGGTGGGTAGTGTCGTGCGGGGTCGTAGTTGCGGGTGTGCAGGAACTGCACCTCGAAGCCCGCGGCTTCCATCAGCTTCGCCACTTCATCCGGCAGGTATTCGCGCACATGGATGCAATGTGCGCCGAGTCCGCCCGCGGCATAGATCGGATAACGCGACGGATGCTTGTCCATGCGCAATGCACGGTAGACGGCTTCCCAGCTGGCGACATTGGGCGTGGTCAGCAGCAACCAGCCATTGGGCTTGATGATGCGATTGAGCTCGATCATCGAGAACATCGGATCATCCGTGTAGTGCTCGATGACTTCGCAACATAGCGCGCCGTCCAGCGAGGCGTCGTCGTAGGGATAGCGATCGGCCTCGAAATTGATTCGCAATCCTTTGACGTAGTCGACGCTGTATCCGTACAGCTGGCGCAGTACCTCGCAGTAGATGGGACTGTAGCCGAGATCCAGCACGCGTGCGGGGCCCGGGGGGCAGCACTTGACGGTTTCCAGATAGCGATGCAGGTGCTGCACCGCGTGCCAGCGCTCGCCTACGTTGGGGACGCGTTCGATCTCCGCGAGCAATGCTCGACGCAGCGTGTCGTCGTCGAAGCAGGGTGTGGCGGCGGACTGAAAGGGTTCAATAGCGACTGCCTGTTCCATCGGTAATCCTCCTGTTCCATCGGCAATTCTTATGTGTCCTTATGTCTTCGTGCGAAGGGGCCTGCCGCGGCCCGCCGCTTCCTTGGTGGCGAAAGGTAGCAGGCGGCGAAAGCCGTTGTCCATGCGATTTCGTGGTTCATACTTGTCATCAGCGTGCCGCCGACCCCCGAGGCATGCAAGCAACCGTCTGATCATTCACTAATCACTATTCACTTTCATACTACCCCACATACCCAATCCATCACGCTGCAAGCCATGCGTTGCCAGGTGAAGAATCCGGCGCGCCGCAATGCTTTGGTCCGCAAGGCACGCAAGGTGTGGGGCCGCTGGATGCGTTGCAGTGTCGAAACAAAGTCATCGACAGAATAGGGATCGAAGAACAGTCCGGCATCATCGACGATCTCCGGCAGACTGGACGAACAGGAGGCCAGCACCGGCTTGCCCAGTGTCATGGCTTCCAATGCCGGAATGCCGAAGCCTTCGTACAACGAGGGATACACCAGGAACTGCGCGCCGAGCAGCAGACGATACTTGGCGAATTCCGATACGTAACCGGTGAATACCAGTCTGCGTCGCTGTGACTCTGTCATGTCGCGCAGGCGCTGATCCGGCTTCCAGCCCGGCTTGCCCAACACCACGAAGCGCAGTTCATCGTGAGCCAGCGCCGGATGGTGCAGGGCGCGCAGCAGCAGCGTGAGATTCTTGCGCGGTTCCACCGTCCCGATGACCACGGCATAGCGACCCAGGCGCGGTGAAGGCAGGTTGCGATGCAGCTCGGCAAACGAGTCGGGCCAATCGACATACTGATGGATGACGCGGGTCTTGCCGCGCACCGACGGGAAATGCAGCTGCAGAGCCGCGCGAGTGAACTCCGAGGCGCAGAACACGGCGTCGTTGCCCTGCAGTTCGCGCTGCCAGCCGCGCAGATGGAAGTCCACGTTGTCCCGCAAGTGGCATTCTGGCATCAGCAGCGTGCTCAAGTCGTGCACCGTGCTGGCTTCGCGTGTTGCCAGTGTCTGCTGCTTTTTCGACGGAAACAGCAGCAGGCTGGCTGGATCGAGACGCGCATCCTCGCAGGCCAGTCCGCGCTGGACGCCATCGCGCAGCAGCGTGCCCGTGCCGGCGCGGATGGCGTCGAACACCGGCTCGGCAGCGATGCGCAGGTGCTGATGACAGAACATCAGCGCTGCGCCGTCGTGGCGCTGCAAGGCACGGATCAGTCGCGCGGTGAACACCGGAATGCCGGTCCACTGATCTTCCAGCAGGGGACCAATATCCACGGTGAGGCGTGGCCGGTGTGCAGCGTGTTCAATGGCTGTCGCCATCAGCTCTCCAGATAAATATCGGGCGAATGGCGGGCGGACATCAGGCGAATACCGGGTGCGCTGAGTGTTCGCCACGCTGCACGACGCGCACCTTGCGTAGCAGTGCGGTCGGCTGCCAGCGCTGGCTGGGCGTGACGGCCTGGCAATGAATATGGCGCAGGCTTCGATACAGCGCGGCGCTGTATTGCCAGAAATGAAACGTGTTATCGATGCGCAGCTCGATCCTGTCGGCATGCTGGTGCAACAGCGCTTCCGGAAGATCGC
>JAIBJL010000133.1 GCA_020029545.1 Gammaproteobacteria bacterium | reverse complement strand
GATTGATCGCCTGCGAAGCATTGCGACCGAGATTCAGCAACGCCTGAATGATCTGGTTGCGGTCGAGGCGCAGCGGCGGCAGGCTCGGATCGTAGTCGCGCTCAACCGCGATATGCGGCGAGTCTGCCGCCAGCAGATGGCCGACGTGTTGCAACAGCTCGTGAATGTTCACGAGTTCTTTGCGGGGCGCATGGCCCGGGCCGAGCAGAGTGTCAACCAGAGCCACCAGTCGATCGGCTTCGCTGATGATGACCGTGGTGTACTCGCGCATCGACGCATCGACGAGTTGACGCGCCAGCAACTGCGCCGCGCCCCGCAATCCGCCCAGTGGATTTTTTATTTCATGTGCCAACTGCCGAATCATCGCGCGACTGCCACCGATCTGTGTCAGCAGGGCGGTTTCACGCGTGATGCGTTGATGCTGAGTCGCGTCGCTGATCTCGATGACAACGGCGGAGGGCGCACTGGCATCATCGTACGGCGCAACGGTGCAGTCGACGATCAATTCGCCTTCGCCATACACGGTTCGTAATGCCAGTTCGCGACGGGAGAACGGACGCCAGGTCTCGGTCGCACGATCGATGACCGCGTGCAAGGCGGTTGCTTCAATCAACAGGTCCGTCAAGGGTCTGCCACGAACCTGATTGCGGCTTACGCCGAACAGGGTCTCTGCCGCAACGTTGAGGAACATCAGGTGCCGTTGCTGATCGACGATCAGCACACTGGTGCTGAGCCCATCGAGAATTCGGCCGGGATCCGCCATGGCGTCTTGTTTCAAGGACATTGCATTGGCGGCCATCAACGCGGCTCACTGCCATGCAGGCGGTCCCTGCATACCTCAGCCGAGCCGAGCGCAGACGACAGGGCTGCCGTGGAACGCAGCCCGGCTGCAACTATCCGCTCAGGTCGCAGATGAAACGTGCGATCGCCCGCGTTGCATTGGCAACGCGCGGATTTCAGGACCGCGGTTTGGGCGGCGGGCGCAGATTCGGCCCGACAGGCGGCTGCGCCACCGATTCCTGCCGCACGTAAAAGGTGACTGGCGCTGTTTCCTGCAGCTTCGTGCCGCGCCCATCCATGATCTGCGCGACGGCGACGTGGGTGCCGCGAGGAATGTTCTTGAGGTCGAACTGCTGCGTATTGCGGCTGAATCCTTCCATAGGACGACCGTCGATCGTCAGCACAATCTGGTGATCGGTCTGCAGCGCCGGATCGACCCGCAGATTGACCGTAACCTGGCCGCCCGTGTTGATAAAGCTCTGATCGGGAACCGGTTTCCAGATCTCGAAATTGCGATAGCTTGGCCCGGTGTTGACTGGTTCGGTCGCAGGGCGCGACGAATAGGTGGGTGGCGCAGGGCGCGCGTCGCGATTGCTGGTCGCAATTTCCACTTTGGTTGCGCCTGCAACCGGTGTGTCGGAGAAATGAGTGACGCCTTGGCCGTCGACCCATTTCCAGACGGTTTGACTCGCAAACACGGGGAATGCGAGCAATCCGATCAGCCATATCACCGTACGCATGGAGGCAGAGCATAGCCGCTTCGTCTCGCACTGACAAAAACGGGGATAGCCAGGGATGCGCCATCGCCGGGCTACTGCCGCAAGCACCGGACACCGGGCGCAAACGCCCGGTGTCCACAGGGCTCACACGCTGTAGTACAACTCATATTCCAGAGGATGCGTGGACATCCGCACCTTGGTTACTTCTTCACCTTTCAATTTGATGTAGGCATCAATGACGTCGTCGGTAAAGACGCCACCCGCCTTCAGAAAGCCGCGATCCTTGTCGAGTTCCTTCAATGCCTCGTCGAGTGAGTAGCACACTTCTGGAATGTTCTTCGCTTCTTCCGGAGGCAGGTCGTACAGATCCTTGTCGGCGGGCTCGCCGGGATGGAGTTTGTTCTGAATGCCGTCCAGGCCGGCCATCAACATGGCCGAGAAGGCGAGGTAGGGATTTGCCGTCGAGTCCGGGAAACGCACTTCGATACGACGTCCCTTCGGGCTCGATACCCAGGGAATACGAATGGATGCGGATCGATTGCGGGCGGAGTAGGCCAGCATCACTGGAGCTTCGAAGTGCGGTACCAGGCGCTTGTAGCTATTGGTGCTCGCATTCGTGAAGGCGTTGATTGCCTTGGCGTGCTTGATAATGCCGCCGATATAGTACAGCGCCAGATCGGACAGGCCGGCGTACTTGTCGCCTGCAAAAAGCGGCTTGCCGTCCTTCGAAATCGACTGGTGGACATGCATACCGCTGCCGTTATCGCCAACGATCGGCTTCGGCATGAAAGTGACGGTCTTGCCGTACGCGTGCGCCACATTGTGAATCGCGTACTTCAGCATCTGCACTTCGTCGGCCTTCTTCACCAGCGTATTGGCATTCACGCCGATTTCGCACTGGCCGGCGGTTGCCACCTCGTGATGATGTACTTCGACGCTCATGCCGAGTTCTTCGAGCGCCAGACACATCGCTGAACGCAGATCCTGGAAAGCATCGACCGGTGGCACCGGGAAGTAGCCGCCCTTCACGCCTGGACGATGCGCCTTGTTGCCATCCTCATAGCTTTTGCTGGAGCTCCAGGCTGCTTCGCTGGATTCGATGTCGTAGAACGAACCCGCCATGGTCGTGCCGTAACGGACGCTGTCGAAAATGAAGAATTCGTTCTCCGGACCGAACAGCGCACGCTCGCCGATGCCCGAAGACTTCAGGTAGGCCTCGGCACGCTTGGCAATCGATCGCGGATCGCGCTCGTAGCCCTGCATGGTTGCAGGCTCCAGTACGTCGCAACGGATGATGAGTGTCGGCTCGTCGAAGAAAGGATCCATGATCGCGGTGCTGGCGTCAGGCATGAGCACCATGTCGGACTCATTGATGCCTTTCCAGCCGGCGATCGACGAGCCATCGAACATCTTTCCATCGTCAAAGAAACCCGCCTCAACAGTGTGGGCAGGCACGGTGACGTGCTGCTCCTTGCCGCGCGTGTCGGTGAAGCGCAGATCTACGAACTTCACTTCTTTGTCTTTCAGCATGCTGAGGACTTCAGCGGGGGTCGTCATGAGTTTCCTCCGGGTATACGGTGAGAACGTAAGCGGCCCCGGCCCGCTCGCCGTTACGCGCCGGGGGTTTTAGTTGATCTGTAATCTGAACCAGCGAAATTGCAGGAACCATGCCATCGCACTGAGATGGCGCAGGCCGCCCCGTCTGCCATAGTCGGTGAAAAAGGCGCACGGCCCCGCACCATGATAGTGCAGTTGCGGCGGAAGTGCGCACCGGAAATTAGCAACCGGTAGCTGGCAGCCTTGTAGCGGATTGATCACCTGCCCCGCTGGTGGACTGCACGCACGCTATACTCGCGCGCTTTTCGCCTTGACTAGGCGCTCCTGAGATCTCTGCTCGCATGGCTGTAACAAAAACCGCGCCGCAAACCTTCCAGGAACTCATTTTCGCCCTCCAAACCTACTGGGCACAGCGTGGCTGCGTCATCCTGCAGCCGTACGACATGGAAATGGGGGCGGGCACGTTTCACACCGGGACGCTGCTTCGGGCCGTGGGGCCAGAACCATGGAACGCCGCCTATGTTCAGCCCTCGCGTCGTCCCACCGATGGTCGGTATGGCGATAATCCGTTTCGTCTACAGCACTATTATCAGTTTCAGGTCGTGCTCAAGCCCTCGCCTGCCGATATTGTCGAGCAGTATCTGGGATCGCTGGCCATGCTTGGCTTCGATCCCTTGACGCATGACATTCGGTTGGTCGAGGACAATTGGGAATCGCCTACGCTGGGAGCCTGGGGCCTGGGCTGGGAGATTTGGCTGAACGGCATGGAGGTCACGCAATTTACGTATTTCCAGCAGGTCGGCGGCATCGATTGCCGGCCGGTCATGGGCGAGATCACCTACGGACTCGAACGACTCGCCATGTATCTGCAGGGCGTCGAAAGTATTTATGACATCACCTGGGCGCATGGACCCTCAGGCAAGGTGACCTATGGAGACGTTTATCACCAGAACGAAGTCGAGCAATCGAAGTACAACTTCGAACTTGCCGACACGGCGGTGCTTTTTCGGCATTTCGATGAGCATGAAACCGCGTGCCGATCGCTTCTCGATCATGGGCTGGCACTGCCGGCGTATGAACAAATGCTCAAGAGTTCGCACACCTTCAATTTGCTGGATGCGCGCAAAGCGATTTCCGTCACTGAACGTCAGGGTTACATCCTGCGTGTGCGCCAACTCTCCAAGGGCGTTGCCGAGACTTATCTGAAAACTCGCGAGACCTTAGGCTTCCCGATGCTGGCTCGCGCCGTGGCGGGAGCGTAACCATGGCACGCAAGGATTTTCTGGTCGAGATCGGCACGGAAGAGTTGCCGCCGAAGTCGCTGCTTGCGCTCGTCGAAAACTTCGCCAGCGGTATCGTGAAAGCACTCGACGCTGCGAATCTCATGCACGGACCGGCAAGAACATTTGCCACGCCACGCCGGCTCGCGGTGCTCATTGAAGCCGTCGCTGACAAGCAGCCCGATGTTGAGATCAAACGCCAGGGCCCCACAATCGCGAATGCCTTCGATGCCAGCGGTGCACCGACCAAGGCGGCGCTGGGTTTTGCTGCCTCGTGCGGAGTCACCATCGAGCAGCTGGAGCAGGCAGACGGTCCGAAGGCACGCGTCCTACAGTATGTCGGCACGCGTCCTGGCGAAGCCTCCGTTCATCTGCTGCCGGCAATGGTAGCGAAATCGCTCGATGAGCTGCCGATTGCGAAGCGCATGCGCTGGGGTAGTGGCGAACAGCAGTTCGTCCGCCCCGTGCACTGGGTTGTCATGCTATTCGGATCGCACCTCGTCGAGGCTGAGATTCTGGGGATACGCAGCGGCAAGCAATCCCGCGGCCACCGGTTTCACTCGCCTCAGCCAATCACGATTGCCAGCCCGGCGAAGTATGCGGACATTCTGCTCTCCAAGGGCAAGGTGATGGCGGACGTCGACCGGCGCCGTGAAACTATTCGTACATCAGTCACTGCGTCTGCTCAAGCGCTGGGCGGCACCGCAGTCATCGATGCGGCGTTACTCGATGAAGTCACTTCCTTGGTGGAATGGCCAGTGGCTGTCACCGGTTCGTTCGATGCACGATTTCTTGAATTGCCGCAGGAGGTGCCGATTGCGACGATGCAGGATCATCAGCGCTACTTTCCCGTGCGCGATGCCACAGGCAATCTGATGAATCATTTCATCACCATTGCCAACATCGAAAGCCGCGATCCGGACAAGGTACGCGATGGCAATGAGCGAGTCGTGCGGCCACGACTCACCGATGCGGCATTTTTCTGGACGACCGATCGCAAGCAGCGATTGGACTTGCGGTGCGAGGCACTTCGTCAGGTGACGTTCCAGACTAAGCTGGGATCTGTCTATGACAAAAGTATTCGCGTTGCTAAATTGTCTGCGCATGTTGCGCAATTGATCGGCGCGAACGCGGCGTTCGCTCAACGCGCGGCCCAGCTGGGCAAGTGCGATCTGCTGACCCTGATGGTCGGCGAGTTCCCTGAACTGCAGGGAGTGATGGGCCGCTACTATGCGGTGGACGATGGCGAGCCGCAGGAAGTGGCCAGCGCGATCGAGGAACAGTATTGGCCGCGATTCTCCGGCGATCAATTGCCGGCAACGCCAGCCGGGATGGCGCTTTCCATTGCCGACAAGCTCGACACGATCGCCGGCATTTTCAGCATCGGACAGAAACCAACGGGAACGAAAGATCCCTTCGCGCTGCGACGTCTCGCGCTGGGTGTGTTGAGGATCAACCTTGAAAGCTCACTCGATCTGGATCTGTTTGCGTTGGTCGAAACGGCTGTTCGTGCTCAGCCCGTAGCTACCGCTGACGATGTGATCGGTGATGTCTGGATGTATCTGATGGAGCGCCTGCGAGGTATTTATCTCGAGCGCCAGGAGAATGCCGTAACGACCGAAATGTTCGATGCGGTAGTGGCGACGAATCCGCATTCGGTACTCGATATCGATGCGCGGTTGCGAGCACTGCAAATTTTCCTCGCTTTGCCCGATGCCGTGAGTCTGGCGGCGGCCAACAAGCGCATCGCCAATCTCCTCAAAAAAGTAGAAGTCGAACATTCCGGGGCGGTCGTCTCGCAGCGATTGAGCGAGCCAGCCGAGCGACAATTGTTCGAGCACGTTATTTCAATGGAGCGTGCAGTCAATCCTCTCTTCGCACGCCGCGAGTACGGCGCTGCAATGAGCCTTCTCGCCAGTCTCAGAGAAGATGTCGATCAGTTCTTCGACAAGGTCATGGTGATGGTAGACGACGCTGAGGTTCGGCTGAACCGATTGTCGTTGCTCCTGCGTTTGCGCGCGCTGTTTCTCCATGTCGCCGATCTGTCGCGACTCCCTGGCTGAATACGTCGATGCAATTGATCCGGTCGTTGCTGTATACGACATGGCTGTTTGTCGGCACGCTGTTGTATGCCGTGGTCGTGCTGGTGCTGGCGTGGCTGCCGCCGAAGCAGTTGTATGCCGTTGCGAACAACTGGGCGCGCGTGCAGTTGTGGATGCTGAAGGCGCTTTGCGGCCTGAGCTACCTCGTGGAAGGCAAGGAGAACATTCCGCCGGGTGCCCACATTTCCATGTGGAAACATTCTTCAGCGTGGGAAACCATCGCGCAGGCTGCGATCTTTCCGCCGCAAGCATGGGTGCTCAAACGGGAACTCACGTGGATTCCGCTCGTGGGGTGGGCGCTGCGCTGTTTGCAACCGATCGCGATCAATCGTAAGGCCGGTGCATCGGCGGTCAACCAAGTAGTGGAACAGGGCAAGAAGCGCTTGGCTGAAGGACTGTGGATACTGATTTTTCCCGAAGGAACTCGCGTGGCGCCGGGCGAAACCCGCAAGTACGGTATCAGCGGATCGTTGCTCGCCTCCCGCGCAGGCGTAAAGATCATTCCAGTGGTGCATACGGCTGGCTTTTACTGGCCGCGTCGTGGCTGGGTAAAGCGAGCCGGCGTTATCCGCGTCGTCATCGGCCAGGCGATCGACGCCACTGGTCGCGACCCCCGCGAACTCAACGAACAGGTGCGCACCTGGATTGATACGCGACTAGCCAGTCTCGCGGAAACAGAATCAAAAAATTAAGTTTTTTCGTTCGATCGCACCAATACTCTACGAAATTTTATGCCAGTAACTCGCCTAATTAATCAATAAAACTAAACATCTAGGTTTGCTACAGCCAACGCATTCTTTTCGATGAATTCGCGGCGCGGCTCGACCTGATCACCCATCAAGGTGGCAAAAATATCGTTTGCCGCCTGTGCATCCTCGATTCGAACGCGGACCAAACGCCGACTTTGCGGATTGATCGTAGTGTCCCAAAGTTGGGCTGGATTCATTTCTCCCAGCCCTTTGTAACGCTGAATCACCTGTCCTTTTCTGGCGCTATCCAGCAGCCAATCGATTGCTTGGCGGAATGTTGCAACGTCCTGTCGCTGCTCGCCTTTGGCGATGTACGCGCCCGGCTGCAAAAGCTCAGAGAGCGTCTTACCCAGTTCAGCAATGCGCCGGTACTCTGCCGATTCAAAAAATTCGCGATGAATATGCTTTTCCGTCGTTGAACCATGTTCAGTTCGTGAGACGAGCAAGCGTGGCATGCCCGCTTCGTTTATCGACACACGAACTTGATAGCGCCGCGAAGCATCGTCATGCGCATTCAGTTGCCTCTCCAGCGTGGAGCCCCATGAGCCGATCCAGGCCGCGTCGTCATGACTCGCTAATTGAACTTCCGGCAAGTAGAGCAATTGTTCGAGAACGCGCTGATCGTAACGACGCGCCGAGCGTTTAATGATGGCGGACACTTCCATCCAACGCCGTGCGAGCGACTCCAGCGCCGAGCCTGTCATCGGCGGCTGTGACGGATCGATAAACAACTCAGCCTCCTCCAGGGCTTGCGTAAGCAATGCGGCATTGAGTTCCGCATCGTCCTTGAGATAGTGCTCTGACTTGCCTTTCTTGAGTTTGTAGAGCGGCGGCTGGGCGATATAAATATGCCCATTCTCGATCAGCGCTGGCATCTGACGATAGAAGAACGTGAGCAGCAGCGTGCGGATGTGCGAGCCATCCACATCGGCGTCAGTCATGACAATGATGCGGTGATATCGCAGTTTGGCTAAATCGAAGTCGTCGGCCCCAATGCCGGTACCCAGTGCCGTAATCAGCGTGCCGACTTCCGCCGAAGACAGCATCTTGTCGAAGCGCGCTTTCTCGACATTCAGGATCTTGCCCTTCAATGGCAGAATTGCCTGAGTGCGGCGATCACGACCTTGCTTAGCGGAGCCGCCTGCGGAATCACCCTCGACCAGAAACATCTCGGACAACGCGGGATCTTTCTCCTGGCAATCAGCCAGCTTGCCGGGCAACCCCGCCAAATCAAGAGCCCCTTTTCGCCGGGTCATTTCCCGAGCCTTCCGAGCGGCTTCGCGCGCGCGAGCAGCTTCCAAGGTCTTTTGTGAGATCGCCTTCGCCTCCTGTGGATGCTCCAGCAGGAATTCTTCAAGCTTAGCGCTCACCGCAGACTCCACAATGCCCTTGATTTCCGACGAAACCAGCTTGTCCTTGGTTTGGGAGGAGAATTTCGGATCAGGCATCTTCACGGAAAGGATCGCTGTGAGACCTTCTCTCGCGTCTTCCCCTGTGGTGACGATCTTGTCTTTCGACGAAACCTCTCGCTCCATGTAGTTGTTGAGCGTGCGAGTAAGCGCACTGCGAAAGCCGGCAAGATGGGTGCCCCCATCCTTCTGCGGAATGTTATTGGTGTAGCAAGACATCCCCTCTTGGTAGGAGTCATTCCACTGCAACCCGACCTCAACCGTAATGGCTTCCTGCTGTACACGAAACCAGATCACTGTTTCGTGAACCGCACTCTGATTGCGATTGAGGTATCGCACGAATTCCCGAATGCCACCTTCATACTGGAATGTCTCGCGCTTCTCGTCGCGCTCATCGATCAGTTCAATTCGGACACCCGAATTCAGGAACGACAGCTCACGCAGCCGCTTTGCGAGCACTGAGTAATCGAACTCAATGTTGGTAAAGATGCTGGCACTGGGCTTGAAGCGAATAGTGGAACCTCGCTTCCCGGTTGAGCCGACCACCGCCAATGGCGCCTGGGGATCACCGAGACGATATTCCTGGGTATGAATCTTCCCCTCGCGATGAATGGTGAGGTGCAAATACTCGGATAGAGCGTTCACCACAGATACACCAACGCCGTGCAAGCCACCCGATACCTTGTACGAAGAGTCATCGAATTTTCCGCCGGCATGCAGAATCGTCATGATAACTTCTGCAGCGGAGCGACCCTCTTCCGGATGGATATCCACAGGTATTCCACGGCCGTCGTCCTCGACGGTAATGGATTCATCGGCGTGAATCGTCACCACGATCTGAGAGCAATGACCGGCCAGCGCTTCGTCGATAGCGTTATCGACTACCTCGAACACCATGTGATGCAATCCGGTTCCATCATCGGTGTCTCCTATGTACATTCCAGGACGCTTTCGGACTGCATCCAGACCCCTTAATACCTTGATTTTGCTTGAGTCGTAAATTTCTGAATCGGTCATGAGACACTCGAGTTTGAGTTAGCGGCGCATTATATCACTTGACGAAATCTGCCCTGTTCCACGTGGAACGTCCGACCCAACTGGATGCCGTTAAAGCGAACCTCTTCCAACGAAGTTAGGATGAGTTGGGCAGGAATGCCAGCAACCGCTTTTAAAAGTTTCCCCAAGTTATCCACATCCAGCTCCGCAGCGGGATCATCCAGCATCAAGCACACGGGAGAAGCCGATGTCCTAGATCTCAGCTCAACCTGAGCCAAGATCAACGCAGCCGCCAGGAGCTTCTGCTGCCCGCGCGAGACCCGCTGTCGGGCTGATGCATCCCCCCAACGGATATCTAGGTCGGCTCGGTGCGGCCCCACGACAGTTGTCTTTTGGCGCAGCTCGCGTCCGCGAGACTGATTCACAGCTTCGAGTAATTGCAACCCATCGTTCCAGCCACGCCGATAGAACAGTTCAGCTGGTTCACCTAATAAATCAGCGCTGACCAGACGAAATGATGGAATCAGTTGTTCAATATATTGAGACCTGCTTGCATGTACTGCATGGGAATGAGTGACCAACGCCTCTGTCCAAGCACCCAAATTGGCAGCGGAAGCGCCAGCTTTGAGTGCCGCATTACGCTGAGCAAGAGCCCTTTGATAACGGCGCCACTCGTTAATGAATAGTGGTTTCACGTGAAACACTCCCCAATCCATTAAGCGGCGGCGGCGTAGCGATCCTTCCTCAAGCAGACGATGAACCGATGGGTCAATGATCTGAGTGGGGATGGCTTGAGCGAACTGCCAAGCAGGGGCAGATTGAGCGTTGAGGCGAGTCTCGCTGCTGCCGCTGGCGTCGAACTCGACGCCGGCAACTACGGTTCGCTGGGAATCGCTAAGAGTCGCTACGATTCGAGTCGATTTTGCTCCCCTTCGCACCAAGTCAGCCCTGACCGCACCGCGAAAGGATCGTCCATGCGCGAGACAATAAATCGCCTCAAGTAGACTGGTTTTGCCCGAGGCATTCGCTCCGATGATGCCTGTAGCCCGCTCATCCAGAGCCAAATTCGCTGCTGTGATACAGCGAAAGTTATCTACCGTGATGGCCTCAAGCACTGATCCTTCCAGCCTCCAGCTACAGTCGCATGGGCATGACTACGTACTTTGCCGATGGGGCAGCCGGCGAAGACAGCAAACAGCTCTGATTGGCGTCTGTCAAACCTACTTCGATTTCACCACCCTCCACCGCGGCTAAAGCGTCCAAGAGATAGTTCACGTTAAAACCAATCTCTACTTCCTCGCCCGCATAAAGCACCTCGACCTCTTCTTCGGCTTCCTCTTGTTCAGGGTTATGAGCCTGCAGTAACAACAGGTTTGGCTTCACGGAAAGCCGTATACCCCGATACTTTTCATTCGAAAGGATCGCCGCACGCTGAAGTGCAGCGCGGAGAATATCGCGATCCGCCTTAACCTGTTTCGGCGGCGTAGCCGGAATCACACGACTATATTCTGGGAATCTGCCGTCAATCAGCTTCGAAGTGAAGCGAATATCGCCAATATTGGCGCGCACGTGATTAGACCCGATGGCGAGTTCCAACTCCCCATCTCCTAGCAGCCTTTGCAACTCCAATACGCCCTTCCGAGGCACGATAACCTGTTGGGGTGTAATGGTTTCG
>JAIBJL010000132.1 GCA_020029545.1 Gammaproteobacteria bacterium | reverse complement strand
TACGTCTGGTGGCTCGCTGCGGCAGCGTTACTGTTGCACGGTACGCTCGCGTGGTACGTCAGCACGCATCCGTCTACGCGTAAGCCACCGCCGAAAGTTCAGGAGTTGACACTGGATTTCGTGCGGCCCAAACCGCCTGAGCCGAAGATCGAACCGCCCAAGCCGCCACCGCCCAAGCCGCAAGTAAAAAAGCCGGCGCAGGTGTTGCCGCCGATCCAGCAGGCAGTGCCCGAACCGAGCGATATTCCCACGGCCGCCCCGGTGGAAGCGCCAGTTGCTGTCGCACCGGTTGCAGCCGAACCGGCGCCAGCGCCTGAACCTGAAACGCAGCCTGTCGGTCGCGCCGGCTACCTCAACAATCCACCGCCTGACTATCCGCCCGCCGCGGCGCGCCAGGGTTGGCAAGGCACGGTCACGCTGCGAGTGCGCGTGCTGAGCAATGGCACGGTCGAGAGTGTGGAGATACAGAAATCCAGCGGACGGCGCGTGCTGGATGACGAAGCAGTTCGCACGGTCAAGAAGTGGCTGTTCACGCCCGCGCGGCGTGGCGAGACGGCCATCGACGGCTGGGCGAGCGTACCGATCGAGTTTTCACTGGAGCAATGAGTCATCATGATCGACACTTCCTCAATTCCCGCCGTTCCCATTACGCTGTGGTCGCTGGTCGCCTTTTCGGTGGCAACCTGGGCGCTCATCCTGATCAAGGCGGCGCAGAACATCCGCGTCGCGACCAGAAACGGCCGCTATGCGAGAAAATTCTGGACTGCCGCCAATCTGCAGGCGGCCGCCGAGATCAAATCGGCCGACAGTCCGCTGGTTCGTGTCGCCAACACCGGCTTCAACACGCTGCATGACAGCAGCACGGGGAGCAGTGAGCGCGATCTCGAACACAGCTGGGACTCGCACGAGTTGCTCGAACGTAACCTGAAGCAGCAGATCGCCCGCGAGAAACGTGACCTCGAGGCCGGCCTGGCTGTGCTCGCCTCCGTCGGCAGCACCGCACCTTTCGTCGGTCTGTTCGGGACGGTGTGGGGCATCATGAATGCGATGACCGACATCAGTAAGCTCGGCAACGCCTCCATCGACGTGGTCGCCGGCCCAATCGGCGAGGCGCTGATTGCCACGGGTATTGGCATTGCGGTGGCCATTCCCGCCGTGCTGGCCTACAACTATTTCGTGCGTCGCCTCAAGTCGGTGATTGCAGATCTCGACGACTTTGCGCACGACTTCATCAATCTCGCGCAACGCGCCACCTATCGCATCGAGCAGGCCGTACGTCCTGGCGATGTGCGGGGCAGTTCGCGTGTTCGGGACTTTGCTCAACCGGTACTGGCCGGCGGCAAAGTGGCACAAGCTCGCAGCGCGGGGTAACCAGACATGGCATTCGCGACGCAACAAGATGACGACGTTCTCAGTGAGATCAACATTACGCCGCTGGTGGATGTGATGCTGGTGCTGCTGGTTTCATTCATTTTGACCATCCCGGTACTCACCAACGCCATTCATGTCAATTTGCCGAAGACCGTGCAGACCACGCCACCGGAACAGCAAAAGGCGGTGACTGTAACCGTGGACAACGACGGCAAGATCTTTCTCGACAATCGGCAGATAGAGCAACAGCAACTCGACGACGAACTGCAGACGCTGAAGGCGGCGAACAGCGAGCTGTCGCTGCATCTGCGCGCCGATGAACGCGTTCCATACGGCGCCGTCGCCAAGGTCATGGCGGCGATCGAGCATGCCGGTGTGTCGCGCGTTTCCGTGCTGACGGATCAGCAGGCGTGACGGACCACCCTGCTGCTTCACTCCTGCATGCCGGAGTCGCGTACGACGCCGGATGACCAAGGCGGCCGGCCAGGATGGTCCAGTTTCGCGAGCTGATCGAAATGCCTGCGGCAATGACGCCGATTTTCGTCGATTCGCGGTCGCTCAGGACCGTTCATCGCCGTCAACTGCGGCGCGCTGTCGGAAAGTCTCGGCGAGGCCGCCCTGTTCGGCCACGAAGCCGGCGCATACACCGGCGCAACGGCCGCACGCGCCGGGTGGTTTGAAGCAGCCCACCAAGGGACGCTGTTCCTGGATGAAATCAGCGATCTACCGGCGACGCTGCAGGTCGCGTTGCTGCGTGTGCTGCAGGAACGGCAGGTGGTCAGGCTGGGCTCGCGCAAAATTCTCCCGATCGACGTACGCGTCGTCGCGGCAACGAACGTGGATCTCAGAAACGCCGTCAGCGCAGGCAAGTTTCGGCTCGACCTGTGCTTTCGTCTGGCGGTCGCCATTCTTGAACTGCCGCCGCTGCGCCAACGCGCCGACGACATCGTCCCCTTGGCTGAACATTTCATTGCCATGTACAGTGCACGGCAGGGCAGGACCCCGCCCGTGTTGAGCGTAGGCGCCACGAACGCGCTGCTCGACTACCGATGGCCCGGGAACATCCGTGAACTGGAGAACGCCATCCACTCGGCCGTACTGCTCTGCACCGATGAGGTGATTCGCAGTACGGACCTGAGATTCCTGCCCTGGGCGACTGCGCAGGACACGAATTCGCCGCCGCCTGTCCAGCCCACGCGCCTTCATTTGCCGGAGCCTCGACAGAGCGAATCGATCGACATCGCACCCATGCCTTCGATCGATGACCTCGCATCCTCTATGGACCCGTTGCTCGATTTGCCGCAGCCTCAACTGCTGGAGAACTTCGAAGCACTCGTCGTCTGGCGAGCGATGGCATTCTGCAAGGGCAACCAGGTGCATGCCGCCAGGCTGCTGGGCATTACGCGAAATGTATTGCGAACCTATCTCAAGCGATTTGGCTTCCTGCGTACGCGCTACTCCTGACGCCCTTCACAGCGCGTGCTCAGCAGGCACCCACGAACGGGTACATCGCATCAGCGCAGGCTGGGTTGGACGGGTATTTTCTGGAGCGTAAAAAACAGGATGTTTTTTTCGAAGCCTACAGGGACGTATTCACGGCGGTCCAGAACATACCCGTCCAACCCAGCCTGCGCCGGCCACTGAACACAGCGTGTACCCACCGGTTAACGCAAGCTTACTTACCGGCGGCTTGCGCCGCGGTCTGCGCGTTCGGTGGTGGGGCGGCGATTCTGGTAATAGCTCCGCCCTGCGCTTCGTAGTCCTGCACACCGGCCGCGCCAGCGACGCGATAACCTTTGCTGACGAGCAGATCGACCGCACGCTGTGCGCGCTTGGCATGATTCGACACGGTCACGATGGTGCGATCTTTCGGAATCCACGCCAGGCTTTTCTCCAGGTCGGCGAGCTGGACGCTTAAGTACACCGGAAAGCCACCAATCCTGGTCAGCTCATCCGGCCGGCGCACATCGACGATCAGCACCGACTGCGGAGCAGCCAGCAGTTTGTCCAGCTCGGCGCGCGAGAGGATATGCGCCTGCGATGGCGCAGTTGCCGATGCCCCCGCCTTCGGCTCCGCCTGTGCGATGGCCGCGGTGGTGGCCAAGCTCAGCATGGCGACCGCCAGGCTGGCGAACGTTGCGTTCTTCATGATGTTCATCCCGTTTGTCGTGTCGTTGAGAAACGTCGGCATTCGTCCAATTCGGACCGATGCTGCTTCTTGCATCCCTATAAGCAGCCGCCGTGCCAGTTCCGCTTCGGCTGCGGATCGATACGCCTGCTGCAAGGGCAAGCAGATGATCGGTCATGTGTTTTTTTTCTTCCGCATCGATGTGGCAAGGCCTGCGCCGTCGCCGCAGAGATTGATGCTGCTGCAAACGCAGCAGGCCGCGTTGCGCAGGTGCTGAGATTCGACAATCGCCGACACGATTGCTGTGCAGTTCGCACGACAGATTTGCGCAATCTCGGTCCCGGCTTCCCTCCATACCGCAGTTGCGGTCTCTGCTGGGTTGCCCACTGGTTGCCGAACGGTCACTTTCTTCTGGCGCAGAGCGTCGTCGCGCCCCCAGAACCCCCTGCAGGTAACAACTCATATGCACATTCCAATTGCATCTGATCTGCGCAACCTCTTGTACGAATACTGCGCTTCGGGATGAACCCGCCACAGGAGGTTTTTCGATATGTCCAGCCTGGTTGAATCGATACAGTCTTCGCACCACTCCTTGTCACGTCTGTCCGCCGCGGATCAGTGCAAGGCCACCGCGGCGATCTTTGTCGATTCGAACTCTTGCGCATTGCCGCGACGGATCGATCGCCTCGCGCCGAGCGACGCCAGCATTCTGATCATTGGTGAAACCGGTACCGGCAAGGAGATCGCAGCGCGCCAGATCCATGAGCGTAGCGGTCGCACCGGTCCCTTTGTGGCGGTCAACTGCGGCGCGTTGTCGGAAAGTCTCGGTGAGGCTGCGCTGTTCGGCCATGAGGCTGGCGCCTACACCGGCGCCAGCGGAGCGCGCGCTGGTTGGTTCGAGGCCGCCAACGGTGGCACGCTGTTTCTGGACGAGATCGGCGACTTGCCGTTGATGTTGCAGGTGGCGCTGTTGCGCGTACTGCAGGAGCGGCAGGTCGTACGGCTCGGCTCCCGCAAACCGGTGCCGATCGACATACGCGTCATCGCTGCCACCAATATCGATGTCAGCAAGGCTGTCGCCAATGGCCAGTTCCGTCTCGATCTGTATTTCCGCCTGAGTGTGGCAACGCTGGATCTGCCACCGCTGCGAGTGCGTACCGGCGATATTCTGCCACTCGCTGAGCATTTCATTGCCGTGTACAGCAGCCGCGTGAAAGCGCCGGTGCCGCGACTGGAAACGGATGCTCAAGCGGCGCTGCTGAACCATGCTTGGCCCGGAAATATTCGGGAACTGGAAAACGTGATGCATGCTGCCGTGCTGGTGCGCACCGGCAATGTCATTCGCGCCGAAGACTTGCGGCTGGTGGATTGGTCGCGCGCAGCAGCACCGCCTTCGCAGCAGACAGCGACCGAAGCGACACCTGCCGGGGCGCCGCAGCGGCCGATCGAATGGGCGCGCCCGCGGGCGTTGGATGCGATCGCAGCAACACCCGGTTCGCTCCAGTCTTTGACGCCGCAGCTCGACAGGCTGTTCGAGTCGCCCCCGGATCAGTTGCTGGAGAATTTGCAATCGCTGGTCATCCGGCAGGCAATGGAACGTTGCAAAGGCAACCAGGTACACACCGCGAGACTGCTGGGAGTGTCGCGCAATGTGCTGCGGACCTATCTGAAACGCTTTGGGCTGCTGTCGGAGGGCGCGGAGCGCTCCGGCCTGCGCGTGGTCAAACCCTCCTCTGCAGCTCCGGAAATTCCACATCCGGTGCGTCGTCAGATCGGGCCGTACGCCGGTGCCCTGTTTGCCGGTGAAGTAGCTTAGATCGCTACATGCAACGAACGCTGCCGGCCATACTGCCGGCAGCGTTCGCTTTGTCCCACAAATCGGCTATCGAGCGGCGCTGACCTGGTTCTTGCCGGTCGCAGTCAGCAACTCTGCCAATGTCACCTTGCGGTTGTCGGCTGGCAAGTGGATCGGGATGATGCGTTGTACATCCAGCTGCAGGCGCTCGATGTTCTGCAACAAGCTCACGTGGAAGGGACTGATCTTCTCGGGCGTCTGCGTCAGCGGCGCTGGCGGCGGATTGAAGCCGTCCGCCTCCACCAGGATCTTTTCGCGCGGCAGCCAAGCGACCAGGTTGCCATCGTGATGCGCGAAGTTCCGCAGACGATAGAGTTCGATCGTCTGCTTGCCGTCCGTCAACACCAGCTTGTCATCCACGGGCTGGAAGCGAGGCGGCTTCGGCTGCTGTGCCAGACGATCCGGCGACAGCGTGTATGAATTAGCCCAGAGCTTCTCGTAGTACTGCGGATTGTTACGGTGCGTCACGATCGTGGCCCCCTCGGCAACGTACGCGCGCACGCCGCCGGCATGATCGAAGTGCGCGTGCGTGTTGACCAGTTCGCCGATGGGCTTGCCCGGCAACAAGCGCTTGACCTCGCTGATCACAGCATTCGAGCGCTCATCGTTCTGTCCTGCTTCGATCACGGTGATGTGATCCTTGAACTCGACCGCCACGGCGGCATAGCCGCCCGTAATGAGGTAGATGCCTTCGCCGAGCTTTTCGCTTGCCAGCTTGGGTGTCGACGCCGGTGCGGCCGCAGGGAATTCCACAGGCACATTCAGCTTGACGCTGTTCACGGTCAGGTCGAGCACCGGAAAGCCGCCCTGCTTCTGCAGGATGTGCGCCGGGAACTGCACACCGTCGAAACTGCGATAGTCGGTGAAGGTGGTGTCATAGACGGCGTCGCCCAGCACCGGATGTGCCACGGCGGCCGTCACGCGCTCGATCTGGTGTTTGTCGTTGACCCAGCCCCGCACCTTGGCATTGTTGGGCGCCGTGAACTCGAGCACGACGCGCTTGCCCTCCTGCGTCGCGCTCAGGTCTTTGGCCTGCGACGCCGCACGCACGAAGGCCTGCGGCAATGTCGCCGCCAGTTCGGTGGGCAGCGCCGCAGCATTCGGTGTTCCTGGCGCCGTCACCTGATCCTGCTTCTGCTCGCCGATGATGGGCTGCCCGCCACCGCCGCTCGGCGGATTCTCGCCTTGCGTACGCACGCGCTGCAGGCGACTCGCCCAGGGATCGAAGCTCACGGTACGCACATGAGACTGGTCATTGAATCGCGGCCATGCCGCATTCACCGTACCCTGCTGACCGAGTGCATAACTCGATCCGGCACCGGCAAACTCGATCGATGTCGCGCTTTGCCCGCCCAGCGTAGTGCCGACCTGGTTCAGCACCTGTCCGGCATCCAGTCCATTCGCCAGCACCGCGGCCGCAGGCGCCAGCAGCAGGGAGGACATCAACGTCAATTGTCTTCGCATAGGAGAAACCCTCTTAACCAGTGGATGGGCTACGGACTACGGGCGACGGGCAACGGCCAGACTAAGCACCATGGCTCCAGGTGGATGAATCGTTCCTGCCGTAGCCCGTAGCCCGTTTTCGTCGCCCATAGCCATCAAAGTTTTCCGGTTACCGACAATCCGACCCAGCGCGAGATTGCAGGCGTGTACGAGTTCCAGGTCCGCGCAAGCGGTGTCGCATCGTTGAACAGGTTCTTGGCTAGAATCGTGGCCTGCAACGAACGATCTTGACGGCCGAGTCCGACGGCCAGATCGACGATGGTCTTGCCTGCAACTTCGGCATAAGACGACAGCACGTTGTCGCTATTGAAGCTGCTGTTGTAAGCGGCGCTCGCCGAGGTAATGAATTCGAGCTTCGAGAACAGCGGATAGTGGAAGTCCACGCCGACGTTCCCCTGCCACTTGTAAGCGCCCGGCAGCGTCTCGCCGGAGATGTCCTGGTACGGCGGCGCGCCGGTGTAACCGTTCTCGTTGGGTTGCCCGCTGTTCGGAAAATCGGCGAAGTACGCATCGGTATACGATGCAGATAGACGCAGGGAAGTGTAAGGAACGCCGGTATAGAACGCATCGAGTTCCAAACCCTTCGCTTTCACTTTCGGTACGGTGCCCGTCGCAGTGGTGTAGGTGGTGGTCGGATTGCCCGTTGCGTAGTTCAACGCCGTGGTGTACTCGTCGACGACGCGCACGTTCTGCTGGTAGTTCTTTAGCTCCATATAGAAGGCGGCGAGGTTGAGCGTGAGCGTGCGATCCAGGAGTATTGATTTCAGACCGACCTCATACGAGCTCGATTCTTCACCTGGCACCAGGGACGACAGACCGTTCACGAACTGGGAAATACCCGCCTTCTCGCTGTACTGCCAGGAGAAGTACGTCGTGTACTGATCGTTGATCTGGTAGCTCGGTGCCACGACGAACGAGTACTGCGTTTTCTCGAACGGCTCCGCATCGGTCCACGGGAACACCACACCGATCGCCGTGCGCCGAATCGCCTTGGCATCGGCCACCTGGCGCTGCTGCGTGGCGCTCAAGCCGGTGTAGGCCGTGCCTGCCGCCGCTGCCGAGTCGATCGCTACGCCAAAATACTTGTTTGCCACGGAGTCGGCGAGCTGCAGCTGTGTGAGCGAGTTGCCGGCGAGGAGCGCACCGCTGGTCGCATCGCTGCTGAAACCGCCCAATGACACGTTATTGACGACATCGGGATTGAGCTCCGGCGCGGCGCCGTTGTCGCGGATGCCGCTGGTGCCGCGATTGCGACGATTCTCGCGCGTCGCACGCGCACCGGTCGTCAACGTGAATGACGGCGTAATGTGCCAGTTCGCCTGCCCGAAGATCGCTTCACTTTCGTTGTCGATCTCCTGAATGCCCGTCGGTGCGTTGTAGTCCATCCTGAGCCCGGTCAGCGAGTTGGTCAGCAGCTGACGCCCGGCGGAGTTCGCATCCAGGCGGCCGTACTGCGCGTTGGTCGCAAACCATGCGCCTGCATCGTTGCCCCATTCGCGCCGATAGTCCGCATCGTTATTGACCTTCAGATAGAACAGGCCCGTCTGATAGTCGACGAGTTCGCCGACGCTCGACGCCACACGCAACTCCTGGCTCCATTGCTTGTAGTCGTTCCAGAAGCCGCCGGCATTGCGATAGACGTCGAAGGTGCTGCCTTCGTCGTTCACGGCATTGAAGTGATAGTCCTTGTAGGCACTGATCGAAACGAGGTTGTAGTTACCCAACTGCCAGTTGACGTCGATGAGGCCGCCGTTGCTGCCCGTCACCAGTCCGTGCTGGTTGTTGTAGTTGACGTCGTCGTCGAGGAATAAGTAGTCCTCGTTGACCCTGAAGTCCGGATTCTGCGTAAACCAGCGGCGCTGCAGGCGCTGCGAGTCCTGCAACGCCGTGACCGGCGAGCCGTCCGTGTAGGTTGCGGGTGTCGGCGTGCGGATCGTGCGGCCGTTCGTCGTTTCGCTGCCGCGCGACGCCTTTTCACCCAGCACGCGAATGCTCAAGTCGTCCGTGGGCGTGAATAACAGCTGCAGTTTGCCGTACACACGGTCCTTGTTCTGCCAGGTCTCGTCGCGGTTGTAGCGATTCTCCATGTCGCCCTGGCCATGATCGGCGACCAGCGTGCCGCGCCACGCAACCTTGTCGTCGATGACCGGACCACCGCCGGCAACGCGGCCCTGGACAGTATCCCAATCGCCAATCGTCACGCCGTAGTCGACGCTTGGCTTGAACGAAGGCTTCTTCGTCGCGATGTTGACGACGCCCATGCTGGTGTTCTTGCCGAGCAGGGTGCCCTGCGGTCCGCGCGACACTTCCACCGTGTCCACGTCGGTGAAGTTGAAGCTCGACGTCAGCGCGTTGTACGCGTAGTTCACGCCATCGACCACGACGCCGACGCTTGGGTCCTGTGCTTCGGTCTGACCCTGCTTGCCACCGATGCCGCGAATCGACAATGAACTGGTCCGCTGATTGCCCTGATTCCAGGCGACATTTGCTGCCCGCTTGGTGATCGCGTCGATGTCGAATGCGTTGGTACGTTCCAGTTCCGCGCCTGACACGACGGAAATCGCTAGCGGTACATCCTTCAAAGGTTCGAGGCGATTGCGCGTTCGCACCTGGACTACACCGAGTTTGTTCTCTTCGGGGTCGTCTGCCTTCGCGGCGGGTGCAGCTGTCGCGGCAGGTGCAACGTTCGAGCTGGCGGCGGGCGCCGCTCCAGACTTGACAGCCAGCGCCTGCTCCTCTTTTCGCAGCAGTTCCTGCAGGCGTGCGACTTCCGCCTGGATCTCAGCGGCGCTGCGGGCATCCTGCGCCGAGGCCTCGCCCACAGCGAGCACCGCCACACCGGTCCACAACATCGGCATTACGCAAGGACGCAACGCAGCCTTGATTGCACGATGTAGCGATCTATATGCGTCGGTTGCTGCGCGGTGTTGCGATCTACCCATCATCATCGGCTCCAGTACGTGGTAAAAGTTTTCAGCACAGCGATAAGCAACTGACGTGCCATGCTGGCCGACGTCGCGACAATAGCCCGCGAATACAGCGGCATCCGCATCGAGTGTCCGCAGATGACTGTCGCTGCAAGTTGGCGTTGAGCGCAGATCCGGCCTCGGCACCCCAGTCGCTGATGCAATCCGCTCATTGATTGTTGAGGGTGCAACACTGGCGCAGACCCGATCTGTGCAGTGAAACGCGAACGCTGTTTAACCTGGAGTAGCACGAAGTTAAGGCGAATCGGAGTCTTTCTTCACCTCTCCCAAGGGAGAGGTGAAGAAGGGACAGCTGACGCCACGGCGCACGAATTATCCGGGTTAAGGAAGCGCCATTCGATCTAGAGAGGCTTGTACTCTTCGTGGCAATCGCGGCAATCGTTCGCAAGCGCGATCGCCGATTGCAGCGCCACGGCGTAATTGGCGCTGCCTGCGGATTCTATGACCTTGGCGATGAGTTCTCTGCCCTGCGCGGACAGCTCGACAGCGCTGCCGGATTCGCCGCGGTCGACGAAGTACTGCTGCATCCGTTGGTAGAGTTCCAGCATCTCGCGGGCATCGGCGATAGACGTCGGCGCATCCTGGCGCTGCAGGCTGCGTTGCATGCTGAGACTGCGTTTCTCGATCCTTTGCATCCAGAGATCGAACTCCAGCAGACTCTGCGCACCGACGCTGGCGGCGAGCAGAGCGCAGCCCACGACGCTACCCGCCGCGATCAGGCAGCGCGTGCGCCATCTCATAGCGATGGCGGCTTATAAGCGTCGTGACAGCTGCGGCAGGTTTTGACCAGCGAACGATACGCAGTGAACGCTGCGTCGAAATCGTTCTGCGACGACGCAGCGGCAATCTCCTCGGCCAAACCATGGCCTTGCGCTGCCAGCTTCACTGCGTCCTCGGCATTGCCTTTGCGACTGAAGTAGCCTTCCGTCCACTTCAAACCGTCGACGATGAAGCGGGCATCGGTAGCCACTGCCTGTGCATCCTTGCTGCCGATGCTGGCATCCAGTGTCTTGACGGCATCGTCCATGCCGCGCATGAGATCGTCATCGAAGTCGCTCAGATCGACACTGGCGCACACCGCGCTGCCGCTCATTGCGGCGAGCAGCACCCACAGGCCCTTGCTGTTTCTCATGATCAGGCAAGGATGTCCTTCACGACTTCACCGAACACGGTAGTGGCGCGCTCGGAGCGACCCAGGTGCTGGAACGTGAGCTTGTTGTGGTCGAGCCCCAACTGATGAAGGATGGTCGCCTGCAAATCGTAGGTGTCGACGACGCCGCTGACGGCACGCAGGCCGATGTCATCGGTTGCCCCGTACGATCCCGGCTTGATCCCGCCGCCGGCAATCCAGGTGGTGTAGCCCCAGGGGTTGTGGTCGCGGCCATCGCCTGTCTGCCCGTAGGGTGTACGACCGAACTCCGATGTCCACACGACGAGCGTCGTGTCGAGCAGTCCGCGTGACTTGAGATCCGCCAGCAAACCGGCAATGGGCTTGTCGACCGACCGGGTCATGACGGTGTGGTTCTTCTCGATATTGTTGTGGGCATCCCAGCTATCGACATCGGAATCTTCCGGCGTGCCGGAGATCGCGTGAATGAATCGCACATTGCGTTCGACCAGGCGTCGGGCGCGCAACAGCGCGGTGCCGAACTCCTGGGTTGCGTGCTCATCGATACCATAGAGTTTCTTGGTCGCCTCCGTTTCCTTGCTCAGATCGACGGCTTCCGGTGCGGTCGTCTGCATGCGGTAGGCAAGATCGTAGGAACGCGAGCGGGCCTGCAGTTCGGTGTCCTGAGGATACTTCTGCGCCTGGTGTTCGTTGAGACTGCGCAATAAATCGAGCGTACTGCGTTGCTCATTCGCGGTGACGACCTGCGGACGAGCGAGATGCAGAATGGGCGAGTCGCCCTGGCGAAATGCGGTGCCCTGGTACGTGGCCGGCAGGAAACCGGAACTCCAGATCGTCGCCTGGCGACCCCCACCCGCACTGCCCTTGCCGGTCGGCAACACGACGAATGCGGGCAGGTCCGGATTGGCCGATCCCAGTCCGTACTGAATCCATGAGCCCAGCGCCGGACGGCCTGGCGTCAGACCGCTGGTGTGCAGCTTGAGCGACGAGATGACATGCGTGCTGCCCTCGGTCTTGCTGCCCTTGAGGAATGCGATATTGTCGACCTGCGTTGCGAGATTCGGCATCCAGTCCGAGATCCACGCGCCGGTCTCGCCGTATTGCTTCCACGTGCGCTTAGTAGCAAACAGCGCTCCGACACCGCCGTCGGTCGCCGTTTTGAGGTTCTTGCCGAATGACTCGGGCAATGGCTGTCCATGCAGCTTGACCAGTTCCGGCTTGTAGTCGAACAGATCGATCGTGCTCGGCGCGCCGGCCATGTGCAGCCAGATCACGGATTTCGCTTTGGGCGCAAAATGCGGCTGCTTCGGCGCGAGTGGATCGTCCAGCTCCGCGGCCAGAGCACCCAGCAGTCCGCCACCGGGCAGCATGCTGCCCACCGCAAGCCCGCCCAATCCAACACCCGTTCGACCCAGGAACTGACGACGCGATGTCTTGTTGCTCATAAGAAGGTAAGTACTCGGTGAAATTCTGAGTGAAATTACTTCGATCGTTGTTGCGGTGTGAGTGCTATCAGAAGCGATAGCTGAACTCGTTGGAATTGGCGACGGCATGCACCAGGTCGACGAAGGCAGCAGCACGCGCCGGACTCAGCTTCTGCGCTTGCTTCTCGTCGAGCAGTGTCACCGCGGCGGACTTGCTGTCCCCATCGGCCTCCGCGGACGACGCGGCGAGCTTCTGCTGCTGCGCTCCCAGATACTCGATCAGCGCTGCGCGCTCGAAGCGATCCGCCGGCCGGCCATAGGCCGACTGGAACAGCTTGTCGACCTGCGAGTTGACCGCCGGCGCGATTCCGTATCCTTCAGGCGTGCCCACCTTGTTACCTTGCGCCAGCTGCTTCGCGACGATCGCTTCCTGCGCATCCAGGAATGCCAGCAGCTTCTCCTTTTCGGTTGCGTCCGGTGCCCGCGAGAACAGGATCTGATACAACCTGTCGAGTTGTTTCGTCTGATCGTAACCAGCCTCGCGAATCACCCGGCCGGCCAGCGATCGCGACCAGGTGTAAACCAGGTCGCTGTTGATCAGCGCCAGGGCCTGCGGCGCAGTCGTCGTCACATCGCGTTTGCTGTGCACATTGTTCGGATTCGCCATGTCGAACGTATCGAGCAATGGATAGGCCGTGTTACGTCGCGTAAACACATAGATGCTGCGACGATTCTGATCGTGCGGATTCTCCGAGACCGGCCAGGCGTTGCGATTGGGTCCGAAAGTGAAATTCGGCGG
>JAIBJL010000439.1 GCA_020029545.1 Gammaproteobacteria bacterium | reverse complement strand
ACGGCGATCGCCCTGAGGACATTCTCAAGGATTTTCCGACCTTGACCGACCAAGATATTCGGCTGCCATCGCTTTTGCCGCCGCCCCGCTATCAAGCCGACTTCACCCGCTTGGCTGGCGTTGTCGCCACCGCCTGTTTCGCCAGTACCGGTGCCAGAAACTTCCCGGTGTATGACTCCGCAACTTTGACGATGTCTTCCGGCGTGCCGGTCGCAACGATGCGTCCGCCACCGGTGCCACCTTCCGGTCCGAGATCGATGATCCAGTCGGCTGTCTTGATGACATCCAGATTGTGTTCGATCACGACGATGGTGTTGCCTTCATCGCGTAGTCGCTGCAATACCCTAAGCAACTGTTCGATGTCGTAGAAGTGCAGGCCAGTCGTCGGTTCGTCGAGAATGTATAACGTGCGTCCCGTCGAGCGCTTCGATAGCTCTTTCGCGAGTTTCACGCGCTGCGCTTCGCCACCTGACAGCGTCGTGGCGTTCTGGCCCAGGCGCACGTACGACAGACCGACATCCAGCAGCGTTTGCAGTTTCGGCGCAATCGTCGGTGCATTGCGAAAGAACTCGAGCGCGTCTTCGACGGTCATCTCCAGCACTTCGCTGATGTTCTTGCCCTTGTAGCGGATCTCCAGCGTCTCGCGGTTGTAGCGCTTGCCTTTGCACACATCGCAGGGCACGTACACATCCGGAAGAAAATGCATTTCGACCTTGATGACGCCGTCGCCCTGGCACGCCTCGCAACGACCGCCCTTGACGTTGAAGCTGAAGCGTCCGGGTTCGTAGCCGCGCGCGCGTGCTTCGGGCACTGCCGAAAACATTTCGCGGATCGGTGTGAACAGCGCCGTGTAGGTCGCGGGATTCGAGCGTGGCGTGCGGCCGATCGGACTCTGGTCGATATCGATGACGCGATCGATCTGGTCCAGCCCGTCGATCGCATCGTGCGGTGCCGGATCAGTCGATGCATCGTTCAGCGTGCGCGCTACGTATTGGTACAGGGTGTCGTTCACGAGCGTCGATTTACCCGACCCCGATACCCCGGTGACGCAGGTCATGATGCCGATGGGGATCTCGACCGTGATCCCTTGCAGGTTGTTACCCCGGGCGTTGACGATGCGCAGGCATGGCTTCTGGCGCGGCCGGCGCAGTAGCGGAATGGCGATCTGGCGAGTGCCAGACAAGTACTGACCGGTGAGCGATTTCGGATCGGCGGCCACCTGCGCCGGCGTACCCTGGGAAATGACCTGCCCGCCGTGCACACCGGCACCGGGGCCCAGATCGACGACATGATCGGCATGACGAATCGCATCCTCGTCGTGCTCGACCACGATCACGGTATTGCCCAGATCACGCAGGCGAGTCAGCGTGAACAGCAGGCGCTCGTTGTCGCGCTGATGCAGTCCGATCGACGGTTCGTCGAGAATGTACATGACGCCGACCAGGCCCGAGCCGATCTGGCTGGCGAGGCGAATGCGCTGCGCCTCCCCGCCTGACAGGGTTTCGGCGCTGCGATCCAGCGTCAGGTAGTCCAGCCCGACATCGCACAGGAAGCGCAACCGATCGCCGGTTTCCTTGATTATCTTGTCGGCGATCTCGCCGCGCCAGCCGGCGAGTTTCAGTTCGGTGCTGAATTGCATCGCCGCGCCGACCGACATGCTGGAGATCTGCGGCAGATTCTTTTCGGCGACGAACACATTGCGCGCGGCGCGATTCAACCGCGTGCCGCCGCAGTCCGGACACGGCTGGTTGCTCAGGTACTTGGCAAGTTCCTCGCGCACTACCATCGATTCGGTTTCGCGATAGCGGCGTTCGAGATTCGGAATCACACCTTCCCATTGATGCGAACGCCGCGAGGCATGGCCCTTGGCATCGACGTAGCGGAAGTTCAGCTTGGTCTCGCCGCTGCCGTACAGCACGACCTTGCGATGTTTCTCCGCGAGATCTTTCCATTCGGTTTCGATATCGAACTTGTAATGCTTCGCGAGCGACTGAATGAGCTGGAAGTAATAGGCGTTGCGACGATCCCAGCCGCGGATTGCACCGCCGGCCAGCGACAGGTGCGGATGGTGCACGACGCGCGCCGGATCGAAGAACTGCTGTACGCCCAGCCCGGAGCAGGTCGCACACGCGCCGGAAGGGTTGTTGAACGAGAACAATCGTGGCTCGAGTTCGGCAATGCTGTAGCCGCAGACCGTGCAGGCGAATCGATCGGAGAACACCAGCTCCGCCTGTGACGAATCGTCGATGAAGGCCACGCGCGCGGTACCTTCGGACAATCGCAGTGCGGTCTCGAAGGATTCCGCCAGCCGCTGGCCGATATCGGCGCGCACCTTGAAGCGATCGACGACGGCGTCGATGGAATGCTTGCGCTTGGGATCGAGCTTGGGTGTGGCATCCAGCTCGACGACTTTGCCGTCGATGCGTGCGCGTACGAATCCCTGGCCGCGCAGTTCTTCGAGCACTTGCGCATGCTCGCCCTTGCGTTCGTCGATCATCGGCGCGAGCAGCATGAGCGGCGCGTTCTCGGGCAGCCGCAGCACCTGATCGACCATCTGGCTCACCGTTTGTGCCGTGAGATCGACACCGTGGTCCGGACAGCGCGGTGTGCCGACGCGTGCAAACAGCAGACGCAGGTGATCGTAGATTTCCGTCACCGTACCGACGGTCGAGCGCGGATTGTGCGAGGTGGATTTCTGTTCGATGGCAATTGCCGGCGACAGCCCATCGATCGAATCCACATCGGGCTTTTCCATCATCGACAGGAACTGTCGTGCATACGCCGACAGCGACTCGACGTAGCGCCGCTGACCTTCGGCATAGATGGTGTCGAAGGCAAGCGAGGATTTGCCGGACCCCGACAGGCCCGTGAATACGATCAGGCGGTCGCGTGGCAGTTCGAGATCGATATTGCGCAGGTTATGCGTGCGCGCACCGCGAATGACAATGGAGGTCGAGGACATGGCAAATTGGGTACCGTCGACGGGGATCGGTCACTATAGCAAGCGCCGGCCGATGGCGTCGGCAGGCGCGAGGGCGGCGACAACGTCGCCACTGATCGCCCGGATGATTCCCCGGGGGCCCACGAATTCCCCGCCCGCTCATACCCCGCTCCGATTAGAATGCGCCCTTCGTCTTTCCGCAGGGGTATGTCATGGCGCGCGGCATCAACAAGGTGATTCTGGTCGGCAATCTGGGCAAGGATCCCGATACCCGCTACATGCCCAGCGGCAAGGCCGTCACGAGCTTCAGTATCGCCACTTCGGAGTCGTGGACCGACAAGCAGTCCGGCGACAAGCAGGAGCGCACCGAATGGCACAATATCGTGCTGTTCGACAAGCTGGGTGAAATCGCGGCCGAATACCTGCGCAAGGGCTCGCAGGTCTATATCGAGGGGTCGCTGCGCACGCGCAAGTGGCAGGACAAGGAAGGCAAGGATCGCTATACGACCGAAATCGTCGGCCGCGACATGCAGATGCTCGGTAGCCGTGGCGGTGCGGGTGGTGGTGAGCGCTCCTATGGGGGCGGCGGTGAGTCGCGTGCTTCGAAGCCGCAGCCCGGCGGCGGCGAGGAGCGCAGTCAGGCTGCGCCGGTCGCCGAGGAGGGTGGCGATTTCGACGACGATATTCCGTTCTGATCGCAGACGGGAATCCCGAATCCTATCCCCCTTGCTAACCCCTTGCTAACCCCTTGATTCATTAACCCCACCGCTGATCCCACAGCGAATCCCCCACGCGGCGTTAGAAAATCCCGGCGCCCGACAGTATCCTGTCGTCCCCGACCCGTCGTTATCCCATGCCGCTTCTTTACATCCGCACTTTCGGTTGCCAGATGAACGAGTACGACTCGGCCCGCATGGGCGACGTGCTGCGCGAAAATGGCGGCTACCAGCTCACCGACGATCCCGAAAAGGCCGATGTGGTGCTGCTCAACACCTGCTCGGTGCGCGAGAAGGCGCAGGAGAAAGTGTTCTCCCACCTGGGCCGCTGGAACGAGCTGAAGAAGGCCAAGCCCAGTCTGATCATTGGCGTCGGCGGTTGCGTTGCCAGT
>JAIBJL010000438.1 GCA_020029545.1 Gammaproteobacteria bacterium | reverse complement strand
CCGAAAACCTCGCGTCGGGCGGCGCCGTTTTTCGCTTCACCCTTCCTGTGCATCCAGCACGTGCCGCATTGCTGACGCCTGCCTTCGAATCACACGTGCACAACCACTGATCGCCCGCAACAGGCCGACCCAAGCCGACAGCGGCTGCATCATGTGCCGAGGCGTACCGTCAGCAATAACGCAAGATCGGACGAGCCGCATCGCTCACCCCGCCTTCGATCGCACCCGCTCTACAACTGAGAAGTTCGTCGCACGCGGATACAGTTCGAACTAAGCACAAGTGCGAATCCGAACTTGGATCGACTACGCCATTGTGCGCGACCAGTACCTTCCGTGTCCTTTGCAGCATCGCTCGCAGCAAGCCGGCGCGAGTCGATAGCCGTTGCATCGTGCGTTGAGGCGTACCGTGGGCTCATAGTGCAAGGAGGATGATTGTCTCAGTTTACCGTACTTGTCATAGATGACGATTCAACCGTCCGTCGCAGCCTTTTACGGCTATTACGCACGCATAGACATATCGTCCTCGAAGCCAGGAGCGGGGCGGAGGCCCTGCACGAGGCACTGCTATGCAAGCCCGGAGTGATTCTCATGGATCTGCTACTACCTTCGCAGGACGGCATCGACGCGGCCTGGGCCTTGCGTCGCCATCCCGATCTCAGCCATGTGCCCATCATTGCCTTGACGGCCAGCCCGGAGATCGCCGCACGTGCCACGGGACTATTTCAGGAGGTATTGAGCAAGCCTTGTCCTGCAGAGACGTTGTTGCTCGCCATAGAGGCAGCATGCCGCCCGGCTCCGGCGTGATCATCCGCCGCGGAATTCCCGGCAAATAGTATTGGTACGCATCCGTATAAGGGGCAACTGTTCGCCCCCCCATCGACATGGCCACCGCACGCTGTGCGCGCGAAGATTCCCGGGGTTCGCTGTATATGCACTGCAGGCGGCGGCTATCGTAGACTGCAAAGAATGATCGGTGGGGAACAGCCAGCGAAGGGAGTTCGGCATGAATAATGACGCGATCAGTGACCATTACACGGTTTGCATCGTCGACGATGACGACGGATTCAGAAACGGATTGGTGCGTGCCTTGGGCGCGAGCGGAGTGTCCGCTGTTGGGTATCGCTGCGCCGGCGAGTACTTGCTGACCGCGCCAACTCGACTCCACGCCTGCATCGTGCTCGACATGTGGATGCCTGGACCGAACGGGATGGAGCTTTTGCATGCGCTGTCGGCGCGCGACACATCTCCTCCGGTCATCTTCGTGACCGCGTGCCACGAAGTGCCGGCCAGCGTACAGGCGATGAAGTACGGCGCGGTGGATTTCCTACTCAAACCCGTCAGCCTGCCGCACTTGCTCCAATCCGTGCACAACGCCATCGCCCTGGACGCATGTCGCCGCACAGCTCGCGTCGAACTGAATCAAATCCAAGCACGTTACGCCACGCTCAATGAGTACGAGCGAAGGGTATTTGCCGGCGTGGTGGCCGGCAAACTCAACAAGCAACTCGCCGCTGTGCTCGATACCTGCGAGCGTACAGTCAAGACCTATCGCGCCTCAATGATGAGAAAGATGCAGGCGGCATCGGTAGTGGACTTGGTGAAGGCGGCGCGCCAACTCACACAGCCGCAAAACGCTGCGTCGTAGACCAGGACAAGCGCCTTGCCGGAACTACGAACTGCCGCGCGACCCGCCTTGTTGCCGCATCCTTGTTGCCGCATGGAGCTTAGTTCGCAACGCCGGCCGCGAACACGCCGATCGCCAGTGGGCACGGCGGCAACGTCTCCAAGCGTGCCGACGTTGAGCGAGACCGCATCAACTGCATGCAGACTGCTGGTCGATGCAGCGCGCGATCAACCCCTGCGTCGATACCTGAGCATGGCACCGAGCGAAAGAAACGCGAAGCCGCCCAAGCCGAGCAGCGGCAACGAACTCGCCGTGGCCGGCAGCGTCGCGGCCAGCTGCTCGCCGGGGACTTCGGGTATGACGATGGGTACGACGACGAATCGGCTGTTCACGATCTCGGTTTCCGCGTTCTCGGGGAACTGCGCCGCCAGGCGATCTTCGGCGATGTAGAAGTTCAGAGCATCGCCGCGCTGCAGCTGCGTCACCTTCGTGCGTCGCCCATCCACGTAGAAGGTCGTCTCCGGTGGCGGCGTCAGCGTAATTTCGCCGCCGCCTTTGAAATCCACGACGAGTTGCCGGCCGCTGTCGACAACCCGCCCGACGGTTCCCTGAAACTTCACGTACTTCTTGCCTCCGCGCTCCTCGACTGACTGACACGCCGCCGCGATGGTCGGGTACATCTGCCGTGCCTTGTCGGACCACTGGATGTCCTGGCAGTTGTTCGCCACCGAATTGAACGAGCGATCGACGCTCGTTTGTGCGCTCGCAAGAGAAGTGACGCACGCTAACAAACATCCGAACCGCAGAACGATTTCGCTACGCATGGGGCAGGCTCCCGCTTCGTTGAGGAATCCATACGCTGGCCTCGACGCGTACGGCGCGGTATCCGAATCGCGGGCAGGCGCCGGTCCCGCGACGCGTATAGCCAGCCTTGCTCCGCGCACTCCATATTTTGCTGCCGTTCAACGATCGTGGAGACTGCCCCCATGCACCCAACGAACGTCGCCAGGCCGCCGATCGTCATCGTACTCGTAAGTATCCTCGCCGCTTGCGCCAGCAAACCAGAGATCCGCGCCGACGCCGACCCTTCAGCCAATTTCCCGGCCTACAAGACGTTCGGCTTCTTCGATCGCCTGTCCATCGACAAGCCCGGCTACTCGACCATGGTCGCGACTCGCCTGAAAGATGCCACACGCCGGGAGCTGCAGCGCCGCGGCTACCAGGAAGCGGAGGCGAATCCGCAGCTGCTCGTGAACTTCAATACCAACATCGAGAATCGCACCGAAGTACAAAGCAGCGGCGGCTTCTACGGTTATCGCTCGGGCATGTACGGCGCGTGGTCGACCTATCCGTCCCACGTCTACACGACGCACTACCAGCAGGGCACGCTGGTAGTCGACCTGGTGGACGCCGTGAAGCGGCAGCTGATCTGGCAGGGCGTCGCGCAAGCTCGCCTGACCGAGAGCATGCTGAAAGAACCGACGCAGACCATCGACTCCGTCGTTAGCGACATCTTCGAAAAATATCCCGTGCCGGCGGTAGACGCCGCACCTTGACTGCAGCTCACTGGCGGCGAGCGCTGCCCCTGGCACCTATTGTTGCGAACAGCGGCCCGCTCTTAACGTCGCTCCGAAGGCCACTCCGCACTACCGAGGGAACACCATGCTCGCATCCATCCTTGGAAACAAACCGCTGCAGTCGTTCGTCGTCGCCTGCGCCGCGCTCGCTTGCGCTTCCGGTGCGGTCGCAGAAGACAACAACAAATCTGGCCCGTACGTCGGCGGCGGCTTCGGCCAGTTCGACGTATCCATCGACAACCTGGAAGGCGTGACGGACACGATCAGCGGCCTGGATGCCGATGACTCGGCCTGGAGGTTGTTTTTCGGCTGGCGTTTCAATCCTTACCTGTCGCTCGAAACGGACTACATCGATCTCGGCAGCCCGCGCGGCGACTTCGATGCCTCCGGTACCAGCGGCGCTTACACCGTGAAACTGTCCGGCTTCGCCGGCTATGTGATCGGCACCCTGCCGCTGGGCATCTTCGAGCTGTTCGGCAAGGGCGGTTACTACGTTCATGACCTCACCATCGATGTCGATCTGAACAACATCGGGCCGGGCAACGGCGACGTACTCAACAGTGACGATAACGGCGAGGCCTGGATCTACGGCGTCGGGGCCGGCGTGACGTTCATCGATCACATCAACGTCAGGCTGGAATACGAGCGCATGGACATCGAGAAGGTCGAGGACGCGTATACGGTGTGGCTCACCGGAGCGTGGCGATTCTGAAGCACCACGGCGCTGGGACAGCGATCTTCAGAACATGAAGGATGCGAAGGCGATAGCACCGCCGTAGTCCCAGCGCAGCCTGCCGTCGAAGTTGGAGCGGTCCTCGATGTCGAAGCGGAAGCCGAAATCGTTGTAG
>JAIBJL010000437.1 GCA_020029545.1 Gammaproteobacteria bacterium | reverse complement strand
CCATATGGGGTCGAACCCGTTCAAATCCATGTGACAGAACACTTTATCCTGCCCGCCCTACGCTGCGCCGCACGCTAGCACGGCGACTGCCCGTGTCAAGCCGCACCGCCATTCGGGTCCATTCGAGTCCATTCGGGGGCGGCAAAGGCTCATGACCTGCGGGCAGCAGCCTGTCGGACTGAAGTGATCGTAGCGAGGCGCGTGACAGATGGAGGACAGTTTTTCGATCGTTCGAGGCGAATAGCCGTAGCTATTTAACGAGAAGGATCGGAAAAATGGACCCAGCTGACACCGCCGCAGTAGATCGACCTTCAGTCCGACAGGCTGCTAGTGCTGCGAGCGGCATGCGAAGAGCGTGGGCACATGCTAAAACTCACTTCCATGGCGTTCACTCCCAGACCGTTCCGCGCCGTTGCCCTGGTCGGCAACTTCACCGATACGCGTGTCATCGAATCGATGCAGACGCTGGCTGCGCATCTGCACGGCCGCAGCCGCTGCGTCATCGTCGACGCCGCCTCCACGGTGGACTTCGGTGCCGTCCCGGTGCGCCGCGTCAACGAGCAGGCACTGGGAACAGGCGTCGAGGCCCGGACCCCATCGGATTCGGAGGTTGAACTCATTGTCGCGATCGGCGGGGACGGCACCATGCTGCATGCAGCGCGACTGGCCGCGCCACACGGCGTGCCCGTACTGGGCGTGAATCGCGGACGGCTGGGATTTCTCGCCGACATCGGCCCGAGCGACATGCGCGATCGGCTCGATGAAGTGCTGCAGGGGAGTTACGTCGAAGACCGCCGTACGATGCTGCAGGCACAGCTGCAGCGCGGCAATCAGCCGGTCAGCCAATGTCATGCGCTGAACGACGTCGTGCTGCAGAAATGGCAAACCGGTCGCATGCTGGATTTCGAAACCTGGATCGACGATCGCTACGTGAATACGCATGGCGGTGACGGCCTGGTGATCGCAACGGCCACCGGTTCCACGGCTTATGCGCTGTCGTGCGGTGGGCCCATCGTTTATCCGGGACTGGATGCGCTGGTGCTGGCCCCCATTTGTCCGCATACGCTGTCGGATCGCCCCATCATCGTTCCGGGCACCGCGCGCATCGAAGTGCGGCTGGTGGAACGCATCGATACGCGCGCGCAGATCACCTGTGACGGCGTCTCGCTGGGTGAAGTGCTGCCGGGCGACCGCCTGCTGGTGACTCCCGCAAGCATTGGCGTCACGCTACTGCATCCCTCTGGCCACGATTACTTCCGTATCCTGCGCTCCAAGCTGCGCTGGGGACGCGGCGACCGGACGCATCCGGAACCGGATACCGAGTAGCCGCCCGCTCGTGTCGACATCGAACGTAAGCGCTTTCACCGTGAGCAACGCCGCGTGCTGAATCACATACAGATCCGCGATTTCGCCATTATCGATGCCATCGAGCTCGAAGTAGGTGCCGGCCTGACGGTACTCACCGGCGAGACGGGTGCGGGCAAATCCATTCTGGTCGATGCGTTGCTGCTCGCTGCCGGGGGTCGCGCCGGTGCCGAAGTCGTGCGCCATGGATCGGAACGCGCCGAAGTGTCCGCAACCTTTTCAGTCAAGGACAACTCGCCGGCACTGGCGTGGCTCGCGGATCAATCCGTCGACCATGAAGGCGAGTGTGTACTGCGCCGGATCATCGGCAGCGACGGGCGCTCGCGCGGCTACGTGAATGGACAGGCAATGCCGATCCAGGCACTGCGCCAGCTGGGTGAACTCCTGGTCGATGTGCATGGCCAGATGGAGTATCAGTCGCTCATGCGCCGGACACCGCAGCGCGAACTGCTGGATCGCCACGGCGCCAACGACGCGCTGCTGGATGTCACTGCCCAGTGCTGGAAGACGTTCTCGACATTGCGCGATGAACACGAGCGTGCCGCCACCACCGCACATGAACGCGAAGCACGGCAGGAATTGCTGCGCTATCACCTCAACGAACTCAAGGCGCTGGACCTGCGTGCCGGCGAGGTCGGGGAATTGTCCGCCGAACGACTCAAGCTCTCGCAGCGGGGCAAACTGGCAGCCGGCGCGCGCGGCATTGCCGAATTGCTGCGCGATGGCGAGGAGTTCACGGCGGAACAGGCGCTGTCGAAATCACTCGGCGTGGCGCGCAACCTGCACGAACTGGATGCCGGTTTCGCACCCATCGCGCAGTCGATCGACCAGTCGTTGATTGCATTGCGTGAAGCCATCGATGAAGTGTCGCGCTACGAAGCGACGCTCGACGCCGATCCGGGCCGCCAGGAATGGGTCGAACAACGCCTCGCCGCCATCGAGACCGTGGCACGCAAGCACCGGGTCGAGCCTCACGCGTTGCTGGCGACTCAGGTCGAACTCGATCAGGAATTTATCGCGCTGAATACTCTCGTTGCCTCCGCCAGCCATCTGGAAGCGCGGCTGACCGAGGCCGAACGCGCGTTTCGCCAGGCTTGTGCCGACTTGTCGCGCGCGCGCCAGACAGCGGCTCAGCAATTGGGCGCGCGCGTAACGACGCTCATGCAGACGCTCGGCATGCCCGGCGGCAGGTTTCAGGCCGACGTGCGGCCGCTCGGATCGACAGCCGCGGGTGCGTACGGCGCCGATGAGGTCGAATTCATGGTGAGCGCGAATCCCGGCCAACCGCCTCGCCCCCTGGCGAAAGTCGCTTCCGGCGGCGAGTTGTCGCGTATCAGCCTGGCGATTCAGGTTGCTGCGGCGCAGGCCGAAGCGCTGCCTTGCCTGGTGTTCGATGAAGTGGATGCGGGCGTGGGCGGAGGCGTGGCCGAAATCGTCGGCCGGCAACTGCACACCCTAGGCGCACGCGCCCAGGTATTGTGCGTCACGCATCTGCCGCAGGTCGCGAGCCAGGCCCATGCCCACATCCGCGTCGCCAAGCTGACCGATGGCAAGATTACACGGACCTCACTTCACGCCCTGACGCCCGATGAGCGGGTGGAAGAAATCGCCCGCATGCTGGGTGGCATTGCGATCACCGACAAAGCCCGCGAACATGCGGCGGAAATGCTGCGCGCGCCGACTGCTGCAGACCACCCATCCGCTGCGCCGTCCACCGCCACCCTCAAGCGCAAGTCCGTCCCTAGCGCGCGCAAGCGCTGATGTGAAAGTGAGTGGTGAATGGTGAATGGTAAGAAGGGGTCGGCCGGCTGCGTTCCCGACGCAGCTCGGCACTTCCTACATCCATGTAGGTCGTGCGCAGCGCGACGGGGCGATAAGGAAGATCGTTAGCAGGCTCAATCGCCAGCGGATCACGACGGACGGTGGTTGCGATCCGCCCGATCGCGATGCGGGCAAGCAGTCCGGCGGCAGCGTCCATACAGGATCATGGCGTGATCCTTGATGTCGAACTGCATTTTGCTGGCAATGGATCGCTGACGCTCCTCGATGCTCGAATCCATGAACTCTTCGACCCGGCCGCAGTCCAGACAGACGATATGATCGTGATGCTCGCCCTCGTTGAGTTCGAACACGGCTGTCGTGCCTTCGAAATGATGGCGTGTGACCAGACCCGCAGCCTCGAACTGCGTCAGCACGCGGTACACGGTCGCAAGGCCGATGTCCTCGTGCGACTCCAGCAGATGCTTGTAAATGTCTTCCGCGCTCATATGCCGCGGTTGGATGGTGCCGAGGATTTCGAGAATCTTGATGCGCGGCAACGTGACTTTAAGTCCGGCCTTACGCAGATCGTTGGTTTCCAAAGTTCTCATCCTCGCGTTGTCTGGGGACCGGCTGCTGCACGGACCCGGCTACTCAGCTCCCCTTGGTCACTGCACTGGGGGTCACTGCACTGGGGGGTCACTGCACTTGGGGTCAGTGCGCCTGGGGGTCGGCGTGCTGGCCACGTTGCGCTGCAGGGAACGCCGCTTTTGAGTATGCTAGCAGCCTGTCGGACGGAAGTGATCGTAGCGAGACGCGTGGCAGATGAAGGACAGTTTTTCGATCGTTCGAGGCGAATAGCCGTAGCTATTTAACGAGAAGGATCGGAAAAATGGACCCAGCTGACACCGCCGCAGTAGATCAACCT
>JAIBJL010000436.1 GCA_020029545.1 Gammaproteobacteria bacterium | reverse complement strand
TTCCCACTTCCCTGTGGGTCGGCCGGCTGTGTTCTCGACACAGCTCGGCATTCCCTACATCCTTGTAGGTCACGAGTGGCAGGGCTCGGCGGTGTCTTGCAGCGAAGCATCGCTTCGCTCCGCCGAGAGGGTGGCCATGGATGGACACCCCGGGCTTGCGCGCAGCAGGACTGCGCAGCGCCATGCCCGAGTCGCTGTTTCATATGGCCACTGCAGTCCCCCGGACCCACACCATTGAGAAGTCGTTGGGATATGCCGACAATACGCCCTCCACAAGCGTTGTTAAGCCAGCAACGTGCCCGACACAGTGATTCAAATTCCATGACTACCGGCAACTGCACAATGCGCTTGATTGGAGGATGGCTTCTGTCCGCATTCGCGACAACGCCTCTTCTTTGCGCGCCAGCGACGGGGTCCGCAGTGCCTGTTGCCGTGCAACCCGAGAATCAACCCGGCACTCAGACCGGCACTGAGACCGGCACTCATCAGATCGGTGACCAGACAGATCAATTGATCCGCAGCCTGACTCGGCCTGCACCGGCGAGCATAGCGTTCACCGAGGTTCGCTTGTCGCCGTTGCTACAGGAACCGCTGATCGTTTCCGGCGAACTTGGCTATTCCGGCCCTGCCAGTCTCGATCGCCGCGTCATGCATCCCTATCGCGAGCTCACGACCGTTCGTGGCGAGTCGGTGCGCGTGGAACGCGAGGGCGAGCCGGTCCGCAGTTTTGCACTGAAGCGTGCGCCGGAGCTGCGCGGGCTATTGAGTGGCTTCAGCGCACTGTTGACCGGCGACACCGCCAGCCTGCGACGCAACTTCGACATCAGCTCGCGCCTCGAATCGGACGATTGGGCCATCACCATGACGCCAACCGATGCCAAAGCGCGCCGCCGCATAAAGCAACTCAGCGCGACGGGACATGATACCGAACCGCGTTGCTTTACACTGACAATAGCCGACGGCGGTAGCAGCGTGATGCTGTTGGGTGACGCGTCGAAACAGACAATACCTACGCAAGCCACTGCCGAACAACTCGATGCGCTTTGCAACAAGCCTTTACAGCCTTGAACAGCACCCGCCGGTAGCTGTCACACAATGAGTCGCAGCCCGCAAGCCGTCGCGCTATTCATCGTCTGGTCATTGGTCCTCGCGCTACTGGGATGGTATGTGCAGCGCGAACTCGTGGTGAGCACGGACATGCGGCTGTTCCTGCCGACCCCGACGACGCCTACGCAGCATCTCTTGCTCGAAGAGATCGGCGAAGGACCCGCATCGCGAGTCCTGGTGATGGCATTGGCGGGAGCCGCACCTGAAACTCTTGCCGATGCATCGCGACAACTGGTCGAGGAGCTGCAAAAGAGTCCGCAATTCGGCTTCGTCACCAACGGCGAGATGTCGCTCGACACCGTGCCGGACGAGCTATGGCCTTATCGATTTCTGCTTTCGCCTGCGCTGGACAAGCACCGACTCGACACGCCCTACCTGCACGCCCAGCTGCAAGCACGGATGCGCGATCTGTCCTCGCCGGCGGGCGTTTTTTTTGAACCCATCCTGCCGCGCGATCCGACGCTCGAATTGCTCAACGTGCTGCAGAACTGGCAGCCCATGCAGGAACCCAACCGTCAGTTCGATGTCTGGTTCGATCGTGCGGGCGCCCGTGCATTGTTGCTCGCACAGACTCGGGCGGCCGCTTTCGACCCGGATCAACAGCGTCTCGCCGTCGACGCCGTGAATCGTGCCTTCGCGGCGGTCAATGCGAATGGACACCTAGAGCTTACGCTCAGCGGTGCCGGCGCGTTCTCGGTGCTGATGAAAGGACGCACACAGGACGAAGCACAAACCCTGGGCACGGCGGCAACCGTGGGCATGATCCTGCTGTTGCTGATCGCGTACCGCAGTGTCGGCAGCCTCATTCTCAGCACGCTGCCTCTGGCCAGCGCGGGAATTGCCGGTCTCGTCGCCGTCAGCAGCGTGTTCGGCGAAGTGCATGGAATCACCCTGGCGTTCGGCTTTACCCTGATTGGTGTCGCGCAAGATTATCCGTTGCACCTGCTCAGTCATCGCCGGCCCGGGCAACCGCTTCTGGAACTGGTCCGCGAGCTGTGGCCGACACTTGCCACCGGCATGGCCAGTACCTGCATCGCGTATTTGAGTTTTTTGTTTTCGGGCGTCATCGGCCTGGCACAACTGGCCTGCTTCACCATGGCTGGACTCGCCATGGCCGGACTGACGACGCGTTTTCTGTTGCCGCGAGTGATGGACACACATGGCCGTGACACAGGGCAGTCAGCCTGGCTTGATCGCATCTGGCGGTGCATCGCGTCCTTGCCACGCCCCCGGTGGGCAGCACCATTGATCGTGCTGCTATGCCTGGCCGTGACGGTGTGGGCGCCGCAGCCTATGTGGGAAAACGATCTCGGCACGCTCACTCCGGTGCCACGCGATCTGTTGCTGCGCGATCAGGAACTACGCTCGCAACTGGGCACACCCGATATTCGCTACATGCTGGTGCTGAACGTGCATGATGACGAGCAAGCCCTGCGACGGCTGGAGCAGTTGGACGCACCGCTGCAGAAGCTGATCAAGCGCGGCGCCATTACCGGCTACGATCATGCGGCACGGTATGTCCCGGCGGCTGCAACCCAACTGGCCCGCCGGCAACAACTGCCCGATGAGACCACGCTACGGACAGCGCTGCGCGCGGCGCTGGTGGGTTCATCATTTCGCGAGGGCGTTTTCGAACCCTTCATCAGCGAGGTGCAGCAGGCGCGCCAGCTGCCGCCGCTGACCGTCGAACAGCTGCGCGCATCGCCCTTGGGCTCGAGCCTGGAAATGTTGTTATCGCGGCGCGGCGATCGGTCGATGGCACTGGTGACTTTCAGCGGCGTGAAAGATGCAAAAGCGCTCGAGACGCTGATCGACACGACGGTTCAGGATGCGGTACTGCTGGATCTAAAAGCGGCATCGCTATCGCTGGTGGCACAGCAACGGACGCGTATCTTGTGGAGCCTGCTGATTTCCGCCGTACTGCTCACGGGCGTGATCGCATTTTCGCTACGTAGTGCGGCTCGCGTGCGGCGCGTGCTGACGCCCATGCTGCTCACCACAACGATCACGATTGCCCTATTGCAAGCAGCCGGCGTGTCGCTGTCGTTGTTTCACTTGATCGCCCTCATGCTCGCGGCGGGGCTGGGACTCGACTACGCACTGTTCTTCGAACACGCGGCGGACGATCCTTACGAGCAGCGCCGTACGCTGCATGCCGTGTTGGTGTCATCGCTTTCAACCTTGATGGTGTTCGTCGTGTTGAGTACGTCCCAACTGCCCGTCATGCAAGCAATGGGAGTGACCGTATCGCTGGGAGTGATATTTAATTTCGTCCTCGCACTGTTGCTGACGAGACCGGAAGCGGGGCGGGAGAAGTAAAGACATGGGGCCTGGGGCGCGAGGCCTGGGCCGGAAAACAAAACAGCGGCACAGAAACTTCGCACTGTGAATAACTGCGACGATTCTCACTCTGGCCCAGGCCCCAGGCCCTTCTCTCATCCTTCACCAAGACAGCATGTGCCTGCTGCTACCTCGCCCCCACCAGCATGCCATCAGCTCTCAAACTACCCTGCCGTTCGGCTCCTCTTGCCGGCGCCCACCAAACAACGTCAGCAGCGGCCCGGTCATGAAGGTGGTGACGATGGCCATGATCATCAGCATGGTGAACAGACTGTTGCCAATCACGCCGATATCCAGGCGCGGATAGGAAATTTAAAACTGCCTGGCTTCAATAACGTAATGCCGGCACCCTCCTTCGGTGCGAACCACTTGCTTCTTCATACGCCATTGGCGCATCGCGAATCATCCGAGGCTGGAGACGTTGTGTCGGGCTCAGTCGTCCTTGACGGTGGGTTAACATGCTATTCGGCAAACGCTCTGGCAATATGTCCCACGAGCTTGGAGGTTGGTATGAGCGAAATCATTTTCCTGGTCGAGGAAGCCCCTGAAGGCGGATTTGCAGCCAGAGCCGTCGGAGAATCCATTTTTACCCAGGCCGAATCTTTGG
>JAIBJL010000435.1 GCA_020029545.1 Gammaproteobacteria bacterium | reverse complement strand
GGTGCGCGAAGGTGCGCCGCTGACGCTGGATGTCGAGATCGTCGTGCGTCGTGCGCGCCGTCTGTGGCTGGACGACACCGTGGCGACACTGGAACAGCACTACGAACTGGTCTATCACGCGCTCAGCGAGCGTTACCTGGTGCGCAATCTGAACAGCGACGCGCAGACTTCGTTCGCCACGCTCGACGCGGCCGTCGATTCGCTGCGGGTGATCTCGAACCTGCCGATTCTCGACAAGACCCTGCTGCTGCGGGACGTGCGTTACGAGATCGGCCTGCGTGCGCACCTGGACATCCGCACCATGCCGGATACCTTGCGATTCGTTCTGTTCTGGACCAATGACTGGCGGCAGCGCAGCGAGTGGTACACATGGTCCCCCCAGCTCTGAAAAAGGCGCTGGTATCGGTTCTGATCCTGATCGGCTCGGGTCTGTGGGTTGCTGCGCTGTTGATGATGGCGCAAACCGTCCAGCAATCGGCCAACTTCAGCGATCTGCATCCGCTGATCGTCGGCGTGAATGCGGCGGGCCTGGTCGTCCTGCTGATTCTGATTGCGGGCCGACTCACGCAGTTGCTGCGCGACTGGCGGCGTCGCGTGCTGGGTTCGCGGCTGGAAGCGCGCATGGTGTGGATGTTGGCCACCCTGGCGATGTTGCCGCTGCTGCTGGTGTTCTATTTCTCGGTCGTGTTCCTGAATCGCGGCATCGATAGCTGGTTTCATGTGGAGATCCGCGCCGGACTCGAGGATGCCCTGACATTGTCGCGTGCAGCTCTCGACATCCGCATGCGACAGAACCTCGACCGCACACGCGTCATTGCTGCCCAGATTGCAGCGCAGGATGGCGATCGGTTTTACGGGCTCGATGAATTGCGCGCGACCAACGACGCCGTCGAGCTCACGGTGCTGGGAACCAGCAGCCACATCATTGCCACCAGCTCGGATCGCCTTGGCGAAATCATTCCAGGTCGGGCAGGCGATGAAGTCCTGATGCAGGTGCGACAGGGACGCGATTACGTGGCACTCGACCCGCTGGCCGGCGGCGGCTATCTGGTACGCACCGCCGTGCAGGTGCCGCGAATCATACCCGGCCAGGAAGCCCGCATCGTGCTGGCTGTCTACCCCGTCGAACGCCGACTGGGCGAACTCGCCGACACGGTGGAATCCGCCTACCAGAACTATAACGAGAAGGCGCGTCTGCGCGAGCCGTTGAAAGACGTCTTCACGCTGACGCTGACGCTGGTGCTGTTGCTGTCGCTGTTCGCTGCACTGTATGGCGCATTCTGGTCGGCGCGGCGATTGGTGCGACCCATTCAGGATCTGGTGTCCGGTATTCGTGCGGTGGCCAAAGGCGACTTCGATATGCGCCTGCCGCTGACTTCGCACGACGAGATGGGCATCCTGGTGCATTCCTTCAATGACATGACCAAGCGCCTGGCCCGCGCCCGCGAAGACACGGCGCGCAGTCAGCAGGCCGTGGAAGCCGAGCGTGCCAACCTCGCGGTCATTCTCGCGCGACTGTCGACCGGGGTGATTTCGCTGGAGCTGGATCGCACCATCCGCACGGTCAATCACGCCGCGGGAGCCATTCTCGATGCCGATATCGAAGCCTGCATCGGCCGACCTTTAGCGCAGGTCGGCGCGGGCAATACTCTGTTCGAACAATTTGAAGCCGCCTGCAGTGGTCATCTGAACGCGGGCGACACCGAATGGCGCGAGCAACTGGTTCTGCAGGGTGAATCCGCACGGCGGATATTGATGTGCGCCTGCACAACGCTGTCGGGTGAGGATCACAGCCCGCGGGGTTTCGTCATTGTATTCGACGACATCACCGCCTTGCTGCAGGCGCAGCGCGACGCTGCCTGGGGCGAAGTCGCGCGTCGCCTGGCGCACGAAATCAAGAATCCTTTGACACCGATTCAGCTCTCCGCCGAACGCTTGCGTCGCAAGCTCATGGGCTCGATGAATGAGGCCGATGCACAAATGCTGCATCGGGCTACACATACTATCGTGCAGCAGGTCGAGGCCATGAAGGAGATGGTCAACGCGTTCAGCGAATACGCACGCGCGCCGCATATGGAAGTAGCGCGTTTCGATCTCAATCAATTGATTGCCGAGGTCGCCGAGCTGTACCGGGCGCAGGATTCGCAGCGCCGGCCACGCTTGACCCTGGATCGGACGCTGACCGATATCGAAGCCGACCGTGGTCGACTGCGACAGATCCTTCACAATTTGCTTGCCAATTCCATCGAAGCGCTGGAAGGTGTCGCAGACCCCGAGCTTCGCGTCGAGACGCGGCGCATCGAACGTGCCGGCGGCGATGTCGCCGAGATCGTGGTCGAGGACAATGGGCCGGGCTTTCGCGCCGATGTGATCGGCACGGTCTTCGATCCTTATGTCACGACCAAGACCAAGGGGACCGGCCTGGGGCTCGCGATCGTGAAGAAAATAGTCGAAGAGCACGGCGGCAAGATCGAGGCGGATAATGTGCGGAACGGCGGTGCACGCATCCGGATCGAACTGCCGCTGGTCGCTGCGGCGCGTGTTGGCGGCGGTCCGCGCGATCGTCGGGCGCTGCCGCGCGACGCATTGATTTCCCGTATCCCCTGACATTTGCGCGCCTCAAGTGATAGAAATGCGACGGCGGGTAAGTGAACGAACAGTGACAATTCAGCGAAATGGTTCGCGGAGAGAACTTGCATGAGTGCAGCTCGCATTCTGGTCGTCGACGATGAACTGGAAATCCGGGGTCTGCTGAAGGAGATCCTGGCCGACGAAGGCTATGAAGTCGACGTTGCCGGCGATGCCGTCGAGGCGCGCGCCAGCCGCTCACTGCATGATCCGGATCTGGTCCTGCTGGACATCTGGATGCCGGATACGGACGGCATCACACTGCTGCGCGAATGGTCGCAGTCGAATGGCACTTCCTGCCCGGTCGTGATGATGTCGGGACATGGCACGGTCGAGACCGCAGTCGAAGCAACCCGGCTCGGCGCGTTCGATTTTGTCGAGAAGCCGCTGTCGCTCGCGAAGTTGCTGCGCACGGTCGAGCGCGCTTTGGATTCCGGCCGCAACAAGCGCCATACCGGTCGAGCGCTGACACCTTCGCTGATTCCGCCGGTCGGGCGCAGTCGCGTCATGATTGCCTTGCGCGAACAGGTGCAGCAGGTCGCGCCGCATGAAACCTCGGTGCTGATCGTGGGCGAGCCGGGCTCCGGTCGCGAAGGCTTCGCACGCTACATGCATTCGATCAGTTCGCGCGCCAGCGGCCCATTCGTGCAGCTGGTTGGCGCCGGTTTGTCGGATGATGGCGCTGCTGCCGTGATGCACGGGACGGAAGATGCCGGCGGTTCGCATGCCGGAGTGTTCGAGCAGGCGAGCGGCGGCGTGTTGTTCATCAACGGCGTCGAGGAACTACCGTCAAAGGCGCAGGGACTGCTGGTCGCTGCGCTGGAAACCCAGGCCATCACGCGAGTCGGCGGTGCCACGCCGGTACGACTGAACGTGCGTGTCATTGCTTCGGCGACACCTCGCTTCCTGGCGGCCGGTGCATCGAGCGTCCAGGCCGAGATGCTGTCGCGTCTGAATGTGATCACGCTCAGCGTGCCGCCGCTGCGCGAGTACGCCCAGGATGTGCCCGACCTGCTGCGCTACTACGTCGACCGGCTCGTCGATGAAGAACATCTGCCGCTGCGCCGCTTCGGTGTTGCCGCTCAGAACCGGCTGCGCAATTATCCATGGCCCGGCAACATTCGCGAGCTGAAGAACCTGGTACAGCGCCTGCTGATTCTCGGTGGCGAAGAAGAAATCCGCCTGGATGAAATCGAACGCGAACTCGCTTCGCAAGCGCCAGCTACCGAGCCGCTGGTCAAGCAGGATCTGCTGTCCTTGCCGCTGCGTGAAGCTCGCGAACATTTCGAGCGTGCCTACCTTCAGCAGCAACTGATCCTCTGCAACGGCAAGGTGGGTCAGCTGGCCAAGCGCGTCGGTATGGAACGCACGCACCTGTATCGAAAATTGCGTTCGCTGGGCGTGGATTTCAGGCAGCTGGCAGAGGATTAG
>JAIBJL010000131.1 GCA_020029545.1 Gammaproteobacteria bacterium | reverse complement strand
ATTTATTGACACAGGATTCCACGGCGGCGGACCCGGTCTGCAGCAAAAGCCCTCACCATCACGTGGTGACCGAGGCGGTTACCCAGGCCCAGACATCCATCGACCTAGAGAAGCCGCTGGTCTTCCGACGTCCGGAGGCGTCCCGGCGGCCTGCATTCGCTGCGCCAGAATCAAGCTCCCATGTAAGCTCGTCATGAGCGCGACGTGGAACGTCACGACGCAAAGTCCATCGTCAGACACGGAACCTAGCTCGCATCCACATGTACATGTCGGGAACGTCGCTGAACTGAACGAGCGTAACGACTCGCACGCTGCTAGCGCTCATGAGCGCCGTGGCGCCGGCGGGTCACGCTCGGTGGCGATCACTGTTGCTTCAGCAGTAAATCGAACCGCACCTTGACGTCGTTGGCGACAGAACTGGTATCACTCCAGTCGCCCTGGCCGACACCGAAGTCCAGGCGTTTGAGGCTCGCCGCGCCCCTGAGCCAGGCGCCGTCCTTGTCCTTTTCGAAGGTGAACTCGATCGGCACGTCGAGGGTGATATCACGCAAAGTGAGCTTACCGGTCGCGGCGAATTTGCCGGCGCCTTTGTCCGTGAACCGGTCGGCAACGTAGTGACTGCTCGGCCACTGATGCACGTCGAACAAATCGGCGCTCTTGATCGTGAAGTCGCGATCCTCGTCGCCGGAGTGAACCGATGTCAGATCGATCTTGACGTCGAAACGGCTGTTGGTCAGGTCCTGCGGATCGAACTTGATATCTGCCGTGAATTTCTGGAACACCGCTTCGAAAGGTACGCCGTCCTGAGTGCCGGTGAAGCGCAACTCGCTTTGCTGCGGTTGCATGGTCCACTGCGCGGCAGCCACTGCAATACCGAGCACGAGGGTGAACGCGGCGAGGGTGAGCAGTTTGGTTCGCATTACATTCCTCGGTAAGTGACGGAGCAGAATTCAAAGCATCCTGCTCACTGCGGCTTCAATCGGATCGGCAGCATTCGACGCATTGGCGTCGCGATCGATGAGATGATACTTCAGGGCTGCGGCGATGTGCAGCAACGCCCCGACGAACAGGATTCATGCCAGCCCATTCGTGACGCCGCCATTCTCCAGTTGATCGCTGCCGCCCACCAACGATAACCTACAGCCGAACATCATGACCGTTCTGCGAGTCCACTGCGGTGAAGCAGGCTGAGCAACGGCGATTTGTATTTTCTATCCGCTATCCGCATGATGCGCGCTATTGCCGTTGGGGGAGGCTGCTTTGATGACTATCCGTGCGATTCGTTACTTGCCGGCGCTGCTATGCGCGTTGGGCGCTACATGGGCGCTCGATTGCCAACGGCCTGCATTCGCGCAACAGCTGGATGCGCGGGATCTTGGCGATGGCATGGAGCTGTTCCAGATCCGACCCAACTTCCATGTGCTCATCGGCGCGGGCGCCAACGTTGCAGTCCAGGTGGGTGTTGATGGTGCGGTGGTAGTGGATTCGGGCGACGCGGCCCACGCAGACCGTCTGGTTGCCGAGATAAAGAAGCTGACGCCCAACCATCTTATTCGCTACGTCATCAATACCAGCGCCGATGCCGATCATGTGGGTGGGAACGAGAAAGTCTCGAAGATAGGCAAAACTCTTCTAGGTGACAGCCCATTCGGTGGTCCGCCCAACGACGGCGCTGCCGCTATTCTGGCCGGGGGGGACATTCTCACGCGCATGAGCAACGCAGGCTATCCCGAAGGCGCATGGCCCACCGAGCTGTTCGTGCAGCCGCGAAAGTACATGTACCTCAACGACGAGGGAATCGAGGTGCTGCATCAGCCGAGTGCGCACTCCGACGCAGACAGCATCATCTTTTTTCGCCGGTCCGATGTGGTGATGGCGGGCGATATTATCGACATACGCCGCTTTCCGGTGATTGATCTGGCCAATGGCGGCAGCATCAATGGTGAAATCGCGGCGCTCAATCGCATCGTCGAACTCGCCATTCCATCAATACCGATCGTATCGCGGGAGGCCGGGACGGTCGTCGTTCCGAGCCACGGTCGCTTGCTGGATCAAACCGATGTCGTCGAATACCGTGACATGGTCACGATCATGCGAGATCGCATTCAGAACTTGATGAAGGAACGCAAGACGCTGGCGCAGGTGAAGGCTGCGGATCCTGCCCTGGGCTATAAGGAGCGGTACGGGAGCGATACGGGGTCGTGGACCACGGATATGTTCGTCGAGGCGGTGTTCAAGAGCCTCGCCGCCGACAAATCTAAGCAACGCTAATCGGGAGCAAGCCGGCATGGGTTTTCGAGGTTGGACGGGAATTTTTTGCGCCCTGCTTGTTGTGGCGTCCCTTTCGGTGCCGGTCACCGGCCAGGCAGGTCAGGCTCCCGGGCCTGCTGCGGGTCCGCCCGGACCGCCTCCGGGATTTCCGGCATTCGGCCCCCCGGGGCCGCCGCGTGCACCGCGCGCTGCCGCGCCGATTGATCTCACCGGTTACTGGGTATCGGTTGTCACCGAAGAGTGGCGGTTACGCATGGTTACTCCGGCGAAGGGCGACTTCGCCAGTGTGCCGATGACACCTGCGGCGGTGAGCGTTGCCAACAAATGGGACCCGAAGGCCGACGAACAGGCCGGTGAGCAGTGCCGCTCGTACGGCGCGCCCGCGATCATGCGCGTGCCGGGCCGGTTGCACATCACGTGGGCGGATGACAAGACTCTGCAGATGGAAACCGATGCGGGGATGCAGAAGCGCCTGTTCCGCTTCGGCGCCGCGCCACCCCAGGCTGCGGAAGAACCTTCCTGGCAAGGGACCTCGGCGGCTTCCTGGCAACTGCCGACAACCTTGATAACTCTCATGCTCGGGATCGAACTCCCGAACCCCAATCCGGCCAACGGCACGCTCAAGGTGGTGACGAAGAATCTTCGCCCCGGGTATCTGCGTAAGAACGGCATTCCCTACAGCGAGAATGCGGTGTTGACGGAGTACTTCAACATTGTCAAAGACCCTAACGGCACATCGTGGCTGGCGCTGACATCCATCATTGAAGACCCCCGCTACCTGCGGGGATCGTGGGTCTTCAGCACTCAGTTCAAGAAGCAATCGGACTCCGCTGGCTGGGATCCGACTCCTTGTTCCTCAACCTGGTAGTTGATATGGCATCCATTCGCGTTCGTACCATCATCGCCGTCGTTGCGGGCTTCGTCGGCATCCTCATGGCCGGACATCCGGCCTGGGCGCAGTTCGGGCCGTCCGAGCCGGACCTGTCGGGTTCGTGGTTGGGTCTCATGGGAGAAGACGTCCCCGAACGGGCCGTCCCAGGGCCGTTGCCCGGGGATTTCACTGGACTCGCGCTGAACGCTGCGGGCAAATCGCTTGCAGCTAGCACCTCGATGGCGCGTTTTACGACGATCGAGCGGCAGTGCGCGTTGTGGCCACCCCAATATCTGGTGCTCGGGCCCATGCCCTTGAAGATCGCGGCAGATACCGACCCAATTACAGGAAAGACGATCGCCTACCGCATCGGAGCGTGGGAAGACCGGGCGACGACGGTCATCTGGATGGACGGTCGGCCGCACCCCTCGGAGAACGCACCGCACACAAAGGGCGGTTTCGAGACGGGGAAATGGCAGGGCAATACGTTGACGACGTTCACCACCCATATCAAGGCGGGCATTATCCGTCGCAACGGCGCGCAGGTCAGCGATCGGGCGACGCTCACCACCCATTACATCATCAACGGTGATCTTCTGACGATCCTGATGTTCATCGACGATCCCGTCTATCTCTCCGAGCCGCAGGCGTTCTCCAGGGATTTTCGGCTTATCAATAACGCCAACGCGTTGTCCGCAACCGGACCACCTTGTATCCCGAGTTTTGAAGGAGCAGCCTCGGACGCCGTCGCACACTACCTGCCTGGCACGAATCCCATGGTGGGAGAGTTGAAGAAGCAGCACGGTATTCCGCTCGAAGCGGCCGCGGGTGGCGCCGAGACGATGTATCCGGAGTACCGCAAGAAGCTGAAGGACAAGTATGTGAGACCTGAAAAGTGCCTCAGCGATTGCGGTCCCGGTTTCGGTCCACCGCCAGGAGTAGGGCCGCCAGGAATGGGGCCACCAGGAGCACCTCCAGGAGGTGCCCGTGGCGGTCCTCCAGGTGCGCCACCCGGTGGTAAGCCGCCCAGATAGATCCGGGCTCCATAGGAGTAAGCTTCAGCACTGGCGGCATTCGAACTGCCCTACTCGGGCTTCTTCGGATCCGCCAGCAGCGCGCCGCCAATGCGCGCGAGCTGTATTGCGGTATCGGCGCCGAGCTTCTGCTTGATGGCCGATTGATGATTGGCCACCGTCTTCGGGTTGAGGCTCATGGTCTGCGCGATATCGCGGATCGAAAGTCCTTGTACCAGCATGCGCAGCACTTCGAATTCGCGCGCCGACAGCCCGTGCGCCGCATCGGTGTCGGCTGCGACCTGGCGCTGGGCGAAGGCATGGGCGATGTCTGCGCTCAGGTACTTCTTGCCGTGCGCAACGGCGTGCACTGCTTCGACGAGCACCGTGGGCGCGCTTGCCTTGGTAACGTAACCGCACGCGCCGGCTCGTAGCGCGCGATCGGCATAGATCGCATCCTCGTACATGCTGAATATCAACACCCGCGTGTCCGGCTTGCGCGCCAGCATGCGCCGCAGGGCCTCGATGCCGCTGATGCCCGGCAGCGCGATGTCCATGACCACCACTTGCGGCGCGAGCTTGCAGAACTGCTCATGCGCCTGGGCGGCGTTCTCGGCTTCGCCGACCACCGCGATGTTGCCGCGCCTCTCCAACAGACGACGATAGCCTTCACGCACTACGGCGTGATCGTCGACCAGCAGAACCGTCACCTTGTCGTAGCCGTTTGCCGCCATCACTGCTCACCCGCGCCCGTTAGGGAGCCTCTGCACAGGTTATACGTCACGCGACGGAGCCAGTTTTGTTCACGAGTAGGGCGCGTGACCAACGGAAATGCCTGTGGCACCGACCGCCGTGTACTGTAAGTACACAAGGGAGCAGCAACACCCTCGTGGGCAAAACTGGCCCGTCCCATAGAAGCTCTTGATCCTTAATGGGTTGCGTCTCGAATCGTCAGCTGCTGCGTTCCAAAGCTTGCTCATATCGACATATGAGCTGCGCTTTGCGCCTTGCATCAGACGATTGGAGACGCAACGCGTGGTGCATAACCTGTGCAGAGGCTCCCTAACGCCGGCAGGTGCGCTTCGATGCCGAAGCCTGTGCCGGACGTGCTGTGGATCGTGAACCGCCCCCCCATCATTTCGACGCGCTCGCGCATGCCGCTCAGGCCGAAGCCCGGCTGGCGTTGCGGACCCATTCCCGGACCGTCGTCGCTTACGGTTAGCACCAGCTCGTCCGGCGTCGCGCCGTCGCGGCTCAACACGATATCGACGCGACGGGCGCGAGCATGCTTGTAGCTGTTGGTGAGCCCTTCCTGGATCAGCCGGTACACCGTGAGATTGGTGAGTTCGTCCAGGTCGTCCAGCGCGCCGCGTGTGGTAAATGAAAAGCGCGTCGCCGGCAGCCGCTGGCGCCACTGGTCGACGCAATTCTCCAGAGCCGCCACCAGCCCGAGTTCATCTAACCCGGCCGGACGCAGTCGCCTGATCATATCGCTCACGACGCCGTGGACGTGATCGACGGCGCTGACGATTCGCTCCGAAGCGCGGATCGAGACGTCGCGCGCCTGCGGCTCGCCTAGCGCGACCGCATCCAGCTTGATCGCATTCAAGTACTGCCCCAGCTCATCGTGCAGTTCGCGCGCCAGGTGCTTGCGCTCGGATTCCTGGATGCGCAGATGCTGGTGCGCAAGTTGACGATTGGCTGCGAGCGCCGTCGCCAGTCCGGCCTCGGCAGTGCGGCGCGCCTGCAGCTGGACGAGCGTTTGTCGGTAACGTCGCCACGACAGCCACACGAGGCACAACGCCAGCACGAACACCACCACCGGCCATTCGTCGAGCTGCATGCTCTCCCAACGCCGCGTGGTGGCGAAGATCCGTTCGTAGATCTCGAAATGAGTCGCAAGGAACGCGGCGGCAACCGTGATCGCGACGATGACGGCCGTATCGCGCCCGGGTGATACCGGGGTCGTCGATGGATCGCTTCGTTGCGTTGGTGTCGACGGCATGGTCGCTCCGGATGATCGGGAATAACTCCCGACGTGCGCGGGAAGGAGTCTCTGGCGTTGGTCTCCCGCCTCGCTGAGACTGCCGATCCGAGCTGCGAGTCGGCAGCCGGCAACGATTATCGAATATTTTTGGGGAGATGGTGTCTGTGATCCGATTGAATGCGATTGCCGCCGCAACCACGCTGGCGGCGAGCGTCGCCGCGCCGCTGGCCGCGGCCGCCGACGCTTCGCAAGACGATTCCCCCATTGCGACCGTCGTCGTGATCGGCGTGACCTCGCTGCCGGGGGCGGATATCGACCGCAACAAGGTCGCCGCACCGGTGCAGACGGCCAGTGCCGAAGCTATCGATCGCACCCACGCGCTTGACCTCACCGCGTTCATGAATCGCACGCTGGGCGGTGTGTACGTGAACGACATCCAGAACAATCCATTGCAACCGGACGTCAACTATCGCGGCTATACCGCCTCGCCGTTGCTCGGCACGCCGCAGGGCATGTCGGTGTACCTGGACGGCGTGCGGCTGAACCAGCCCTTCGGGGACGTCGTCAGCTGGGACCTCATCCCGCGCCGGGCGATCGCGGCCATGACGCTGATGCCGGGGTCCAATCCGCTGTTCGGCCTGAACACGCTCGGCGGCGCGCTGGCGCTGCGGACCAAGGATGGGTTCAGTCATCCCGGCTATGCGGTGCAGTTGAACTACGGCTCGGACTCGCGGCGGCAAGTCGAGGTCGAGTGGGGTGGCCATGCGGACAATGGTCTGTATGGGTATGGTACGGCCAACAAGCTGGAGGACGACGGTTGGCGCGACGACTCGCCGACCGATGCCAGGCAGGGGTTTGCGAAACTCGGCTGGCGCGGCGTCGCAACCGACATCGCCTTGAGCGGCGCGTTCGCCGATACGGATCTCACCGGCAACGGCTTGCAGGATCTGCAGCTGCTACGCCGCGATTACGAAAGCGTCTACACCAAGCCCGACAACACGCAGAACGAAGCGTACCTGCTCAATCTGATCGCGCTCCACAAGGCCAGCGACAGCATCGTGCTGTCGGCCAACGCTTACTATCGCCACATCGAGACCGCCACGCTCAACGGCGACATCAACGACGACTCGCTCGGCGAAGCGCTCTACCAGCCCAGCGTCGCTGAGCGTGCGGCGCTCGCGGCGGCGGGTTACAGCGGCTTTCCAACCAGCGGCGAAACGCAGGACAACACGCCGTTTCCCTCCTGGCGCTGCATCGCCCACATCCTGCTCAACAGCGAGCCGAACGAGAAGTGCAACGGCTTGCTCAATCGCACGAGCACCGAGCAGCACGACGGCGGATTCTCGATGCAGGCGACGTTTGCGGCGTCGGTGGGCGCTCGCGACAATCAGCTCACCGTCGGCGTTGCCCAATCGAACAGCCGTGTCAGGTTCCACCAGTCCTCGCGCTTCGGCTTCCTCACCGCTGAGCGTAGCGTGCTGAGCGCGGACGGCCCGGGCGCCTTCGCGGACGGCACCCAGGATTCGGAGACTGCTTTCGACGCACGTGTGGACCTGACGGGCGACGCGGAAACGCGCAGCGTTTATCTTACCGATACCGTGCAACTCGGTAGCATGACCCAGCTGACCCTGTCCGGCCGTTATGACCGCACGACGATCGAAAGCGTCGATGGGATTACGCCGGTAGACGAGCCCGGCACGCTCACTGCCAAGCATCGGTTCAGTCGCTTCAATCCCGCCGTCGGCGTGACGGTGACGCCCAGGCAGGCGTTGTCGGCATACCTTGGCTTCAACCAGGGCAGCCGCGCGCCTTCGGCTATCGAGCTGGGCTGCGCCGACCCGGAGAATCCCTGCCGCTTGCCCAATGCCATGGCCGGCGATCCGCCGCTGCGCCAAGTCGTGACACGCACCTTCGAAGCCGGCGTGCGCGGCGTATTCGCCGATGCGTTCGCATGGAACATCGGTGCGTTCCGCGCGGACAATCGCGACGACATCATGTTCGTCGCCGACGATACGGCGGGCTTCGGCTACTTCAAGAACTTCGGCAAGACGCGGCGCGAAGGCATCGAACTGGGTGTGCAAGGGCGCGTCGGTCGGTTCAGCATCGGCAGCAACTACACTTTCCTCGACGCCACTTATCGATCGGATGAAGCGGTGGGGGGAGAGGGCAACAGCAGCAACGAGGAAGGTCCGGGCTTCGAGGGCACCATCGACATCGAGCCGGGCGACCGGATTGCGTTGATCCCGCGCCACCTGTTCAAGGCGTTCGTCCAATGGGAAATCGCACCGCAGTTCTCCACCAACGTCGATCTCATCGCGAGCGCCGGATCGTTCGCCCGCGGCAACGAAAACAATGAGCACGAGCCCGAGGCTCCGTTCTACCTCGGGCCGGGCAAGATTGGCGGCTATACCGTCGTGAACCTGGGTGCGGAGTATCGGCCGGTTGCGGCGCTCAAGCTGTTCGCGCAGGTCAACAACCTCTTCGACCGCCAGTACTACACGGCGGCGCAGCTCGGACCTACGGGATTCAATGCCGCCGGCAACTTTGTGGCGCGGCCCTTTGCGGGCCCGATCGTGAACGGCGAGCGGCCCTTACTGGGCTCGACCTTCGTGGCGCCCGGCGCACCGCGCTCGTACTGGGTCGGCGTCGGATACTCGTTCAGCCCCCGGTAGAGAACTTCGGGTGGGAATCAGGAAGCCGGTCGCGACGACGGACAAAGCCACAAGGGGCGGGAGCAGACTGCATGCACTTCAAGGCCTGGAACAACCTGTCGGACTGAAGCGAGTCGTAGCGAGGAGGGGGACAGTACGACCGCTCGCTCGACGCACAGGTCGGATTGGCGCCTGGCGTCGACAGCCATCTATCGCGCCGAGCATGGCGATGGGCTGAACTTCGAATCGTTCCGCTCACGGCGATAGTCGGTGGTCGTCACAAATGGCAGGGTGAGATACGTCGGATCTTCGACGATGGTCGTGACCGTGAACCACTCGGTGCCATCGGGCTCGCTGAAGCGGTCGAAATATTCGGTCAGCTTGGCCTTGTCACTGTACGGCACACCGTTCTTGCGAAGATACCCCTCCTGCAAGTTGCTCGTGGTCACTTCCAGCGCGTTCGAGCGGGTCCCCCAGCGGGCCGAAGTGCCCAGTGCCACACCTCCTGCGGTTGCTAGCTGGGGTCCTTCCCACTTGGCAACTGAATAGCCTTGCAAGCTCGGTGGCGCCGTGCCCGCGTCGGTGCCCGTTGCACTCTTGAAATGGAGCAGCCGGACCTGGTTGCCCTGATCGCTCTCGATCTTCAGCGTGTTCGCATCCTGCCACGAAATGCGAATCCGACCGGGGATTCGCATCAACGCCGGCGCACCGTACGCCTTGCACTGCAACCCGGCGGCCTCATCCTTGGCCGGATCCCATGAATCGATGATTTTCTGCACTGCGAACTTGTAGGGAATGCCCGCGTAGTCCCCCTTCAACGGTGTCACCATGCGCCAGCGATAGTCCTCGAACACCGGCGAAACCCAGGTGCCGGTGAAGTCGGTGGGCGCAGCGGCTTTGGCGGTGCGTGTGTCCGGCGGCGGCGGCCCGAACAGGTCCGGCGGCAGCCCGCCCGGCAACCCGCCGGGAGGGGCGCTGGGTGGCCCGCCGGGCGGCGGCCCGCCTGCCCGTCCGGCTCGCGGTGGCGCCTCGGCAACCGCTTCGAGAGCAAAACAAATACCCATCAAGATAACGAGAGTGGATAGCGCGCGCTTCATTCGAAATCCCTTACTTGGCCGTTAGGCTGCGATAGATCGCCGCCACGAAATCGTTGGCTTTTACGAGGCTGTCCGGCATCACGTATTCCGGGTCGTAGTCTCGCGAGGGGGCCGCCGCCTGTACCTGCTTCAGCGTCATGCCCTTGTCGATCAGGTCCTGCACGCGATCGCGGACAATGACCACCATGTCGCGGTATTCGACTACATCCGATTCGTCACAGAGGCGGCCATGACCGGGGACGACGAGGGTACCGCCCTCCTGCGGGTGGCCGGGCACGGTGAGATCGAGCAGGTGATTCAACGCCGCTATCAGGCCGTTGACGCTGCCGCCCCGCGCCACGTCGATGAGCGGATAGCGACCGGGCATGAAGATATCGCCCGTGCTGATGACGTCGGATGCGCGGAAGTGCACGATGGTATCGCCGTCGGTGATGGCGGCCGGCTCGTAGTACATCACCACCGCTTCGTCGTTGAAGCGAAGGTCCTTGAAGGGCGTGAAGTAGACGTCGTTGGGCAGGCCTTCCCCGTCCTGTAGCGGAGTGCCCTCCGCGGGATTGCTCAAGTGAGTAACCGTATTGGTGTGGGCGATGATGTTGAGCGGCTGGCTGCCGTCCAGACGAGCAGCGATAAAATTTCTCGGCTTCGCCTTCTCAGGTATCGCGAACGCCGGGTTGCCGCCCACGTGTTCAGGATGCGCCTGCGTATTGACGATCCAGAGCACCGTGCCTTTGAAATGCGATTGTATCTCGGCTACCAGGTTCGCTGAGGCGGCGCTGATACCGGTGTCAACGAGGAACGTGCCGTCCTTGCCGTTCTGCACGGTGATGTTGCCGCCCGCACCCGTAATGACGGAAACCGTCCCCTGCACCGGATAGATGCGCAGCGGCGCCGCTGCGGCGGGGGTGGGCTTGGCTCTGTTGCGTGCGGGGGCTTGCTGGGCGTTTGCGCTGCCGCCGTAGAGGCCCAACGTGAGTGCGACCAGCCAGGCAACGCGGCCCCAAGATGTTTTGATGTGCGCGGCCATCAGCGTCGCGCCTCCGGACGTCGTGTCTCGGTACATGCCATGTTAAATCCAGAGTTACAGTCACAATAGTGCCCGCAGACCTCTTTGGGCTTCTCCGGTTTGGGCATTTTCGCGCGGTACTCCGGATACAGCACCGGTGAGCCGCCGCGCACGATCTCGTAGGGCAACCCGTAGAGATCGGCCGCCTCGTGCAGGACGTCAAGATTGCTGCCGGGCAGGGCATGCGGCACCTGGTCCTTGCGTTCGCGTACGATCTCCTCGCCGTACTCGCAGATCTCGCGCCCCATGCGCATTCCGGGATCGAGCACCCATGACTGACTGCGCACCAGCGGCTCGGTCAGAAACACAGGATCGAAAGTGGTCGTGACCACCGTGAGATAGTTACCGTGACGCATCCAATGCTCGGTGAACGTGGCCTGGCTG